>JAZADD010000064.1:0-7800 GCA_036124005.1 Thermoplasmatota archaeon | reverse complement strand
AGCTCGAAAGAGAGCGATGGAGATGTTAGAATCGCTTGGTATAGAAGACCGAGCACGATCTCTCCCCCCGACTCTTTCTGGTGGCGAAGCTCAACGCGTCGCCATTGGTCGTGCACTAATTACGAACCCGAAGATTATCCTCGCAGATGAACCAACAGGTGCTCTTGATCCAATCTCTGGGCGTCGTATCATTGACTTATTCCGTGAACTCAATGAGGAACGTGGAGTTGCTTTCCTTATTGTAACACATAGTAAGGAAATATCCACCTTTGCTAATCGTGCTCTTGAACTTCGAGATGGCCGATTTATTGCTCAGCATGGCAATGATGTCGATGATGGCGATCTCGCATCTACGCGTGAACTATTGATTGATGATACTGGAACAATGTCCCTTCCACCGGATGTTCTTGCAACTTTAGGTGGACCTGGCCGTTTCGAAATCAATGATCTCATTCGTGATGGTATATCGATGGAACGAGTACTTTCTGAGCGAATTACAATTGATGGCAATGTCAAGATGATCCTTGCTCCAGAATGCCCTGCTTGTGCTTATGTTTACGGCGAATCCACCGAAGAAGAATGCCCATCTTGTGGTTCATCTCGGCCAATGGTGGCATCCTCCTAAAATTGAATTAGATCTCAGATAGATGAGAATGATATCTCTACAATCCATTCCTTGATATGCCGGTACAAATGGTTGATCGTTTGTGAAGAACCCCTTCGACTCTCTGACTCATTGGAGCATCGATAAACCAAAGACAGCGGTAGCGGCTTTTATTGTCCTCATTTTGGGATTATCGATGTTTGTTGCCGGCCCAATTCCAGAATCTCTTGGAGTTGGTATTGAATTTGATAACTCGGAGGATGCGTTCTTCCCTGCCAGAGAATCAAACGAAGATGTAGATCTCTTATACACTATCGAAGAGACCTATACTTCCTCGATTGATATCATTCGCCTCATGATTGAATTTGATCCTGGTGCGCTGGAGAATGACACCACATGGATGATGCTTGCAGATCTTGAAGCCGAGATGCTTGAACATAGTAATTCATCTAAACATAGATTGGACACTGGTATTGGCTCGGTCCTCGGACCAGCTTCTGCAGCATATGGTTGGTCAATAATGGTGGATCCTGAAAATGTAACTTGGTTGGATGCAATCGATGATGCAATGTTTGATGCATTCGCTTCTAACACCTCTACATTCTCCGAGAATCTTGTTTCATTGCAAGTTGCATTAGATCAAACTCCGATGGAACCTGTAAGCATTGAAGCGGATGCGCTCAGAGAATGGACTCCAGAACCTGGTTGGCTTGAACGCATGGATCAGGGATTGAATCGATTGCCTGCATTAGGTAAATTTTCTCCACAGGCTGGTAATTTGAGGAATATAGCTGTTCAAGTGGACTTGTGGGATAATGCCTCAATTCAGCAACAGATTTCAGATATTGAGAATGCGACTTGGAATATTTCCATGTTTCATATTGCAATGCAAAATTCAATTCCATACAAGGAATTGATTCTTTCAACTATGCCAACCAAGGAATCAAATGGCGAAGAATTTGTATTAATTCCTGAGGATGAACGTTGGTCTAGAATCGATGTAGTTACCATATCAATGTTCATCGATAATGAGCCAGGTGCATGGGGTGAAGTCGCAGGTTGGGAATCCACATATCATCTGGATGAGCCACTTGCAGCGCGCGCAATCATCGACAAAGAGATTCAGAATTGGACCATCGATCTTGAAAATGATGGAATTGCTATTGCAGGAGAAGACGCTGAAATTTCAGGAATTTCTTTTGCTCGTTTTGAATTGGATCAGAATTCCGCAATCGGAGCACAAATTGGACAACTACTGGGTATGTCAGTGATACTTCTCTCATTGATTCTACTAACACAGTTCCGAACGGGTCGAGACACTGCTTTGGTTCTCTTTACAACAATTCTTGGAATACTTGGGACATATGGAATTAGTGGGATACTGAATTTGTCATTCAATGCGGCAATGAATTCTATCCCAATTCTTCTGATTGCCATTGGTGTGGATTATGGAATTCACGTAGTTGCCCGTTATCGTGAGGTTGTCCGGGAAGAGGGAGAGAGAAATTTACAGGGTTGTGAGACACTTCGTGACTTCCCTAAGGATATGCGAGTTCAAGCAATTCGAAAGGGAGCAATTCTTACCTCTGGTGCTCTACTTATTGCAATCTTTACTGACATGGTGGGTTTCCTCTCTTTCCGCTTCTCAGATCAGAAGTTCCTCATCGATTTCGGTACTGTAATTGCGATTGGTCTGTTCATGATTTACTTCCTCTCAATCACATTGCTACCTGCACTCCTCCGATTGACACCTCCTGCGAAGTTGAATCTCAGAAAGGCAGCTAATGTGGAACCTGGCCGTATTGGTTACTGGTTCGGTTCTCTAACCAAGAGGCCTGCAGCGGTTCTACTTGCAGCACTGGCACTATCCGTCCCAATGGGTTACGCAGTCACTACTTTGGAAGTGGGTTTCGACACTCGTGATCAGTTGGATGACAGTATTCCAGTAGTCGAGGATTTCCTTGTTTTATTCGATAGATACGATGCAGCACCTGCACCAATTTACGTAAGGTACGATCCATCTATCGATTTGTTTTCAGCCGAGGGTTGGTCAGCAATTTCTACGTTGGAATCTACAGTTAATTCTACTCCTGATGCGGCTGATGTATCCTCAATTCGTTCCACGCTTGAATCGGCCGCTACAAACAATCCAAATCTTGCAATCCTTCTCACTTCCATTCAATCTGAACCAAATGTAGAATCTCATTGGACGAATTTGTCCACATGGGCCCTTACCAATGAGACAGGTCGTGAACTCACATCGCGTTACATGCCCGAGTCTGGAGATGAGACAGTCATTCAGTTCTCTACGGCCACACTAGATTGGAGTGACACGGTGGCTTTCGAAGCATCACTTGTTGAGAATTTGAATGACGCTAGTGTAGAGGGAGAAATTGGAGTTGCAGGTCGCCCATTAGTACTCGCTCAAGTCACTGAAGGTGTGGCATCGGCAGCAGTACTTTCGACAGTAGTAGTAGCGGGCGTGATTCTTCTGATGCTAATTGGATTACAGACCGCCGACAAGAGGGATCTGAAACGCGGATCAATCACGGGTGTGTTGATGTGGATTCCGTTAGGTGCAGTTGTCGTTTGGGTCTACGGTCTGATGGGTTTGCTTGGATACGAATTGAACGCCCAGACCGTTACAATTGGCGCTTTGACTCTAGGATTAGGCGTGGATTATGCAGTCCACTATGCGCATCGTTACGAGGAAGAACGTGAAGCGAATCCGTATGATTCACCGGAGGAATGGGTTGCTAGAACTACGGTTACAACTGGGCGGGCTATGGCTGGAGCGGCCATTACGACAGCGGGAGGTTTTGCAGTACTCAACCTATCTGCATTAGTTCCGTTACGTCTGTTCGGACAGGTTTTCCTCGTTGCGATAACACTCGCTTTGATTTCTAGCCTTATTCTCTTGCCTGTACTTCTTTCGATGAGACCGGGTGAGACTTCAATGACACCTAATGTCAATGAGTCCGAGTGATTGAATCAATCATCCAACTCTAAGTCAAGAGCCAGAGATTGCTCGAGTTCTCGAATACGGTCTTGCATGTCTGAAAGATTCTTTCCAGTGATTTTGCCTGTCTTGACTTGCTCGTAGAGTGTTTCGAGTTCTGCTGTAATTTCGGAGTGTTCCTTGCGCATACGTGCCTCTTCAAGACGATAGGCTGCAACGGCGCGGCGGCGCCTCTTATCCTTGTCAGCAGCCTTCTTTGCAGCAACCTCAGGATCTGAATCCATAGGTGCTCTGTCGAGTTCAATTGCCGTTGGGAATGGAATTATTATGCCTTCACGTTCAAAGGCACGATCCATACGCTCAAACAGATAATCACGTGATACAATCTCGTCATTATAGTCGCCAATCCAGATGAATAGCCGATACATCTTGGCATAGTCACCTAGCTCGGTCATCATTACTCTAGGTCGTGGTTCTGAGAGCACGTATTGGCAGGAGCGAGCAACGCGGAGCATAACCTGCTTAACATGTGCAGAATCTTCGTCATAGGCCACGCCGAAGTCCATTTGTACTGAAATTCGTCGTGCTACTCCATCGCCACCTCCACGTGCGTAGTTGATTACAGTGGAATCAATGAGGCTGTTGTTTGGGATGACGACGAGTTCTTCTTTGAGGGTGAGTAACTTTGTTGACAGAATTCCAATAGATACTACCGTGCCCATGACTCCCTCGACTTCAATTCGATCACCGACCTCAAACGGACGGTCTAGTGCTAGCATGAATGAGTTGACAATGTTACCCAGAGTCTGTTGGATTGCAAGACCGATAATTAACGAGAATACAGCCAGACCTGCCATAACTCCAAGGAGGTTAATTCCTAGTTCTGCGAGGGCAAGATAGAGACCGCCAAACCATATGATGGCACGGAGAAGGAAGACCAGAAGCGGGTTGCCTCCGGATACAGTGACTGCAGATTTTCTTTGGAATCTATCGAGTATTTCAGGGAGAATGAATTTAACAGCAATACTTGCAAGTGTAGATGCGAGGATGATGAATGCTGAGTTGAATAACGGCGCAGCTGTTTCCGCAAGATCAGGGCTCTGTGTATCGATCCATACGATGCTGACATTCATGCCTCCGATGACTATGAAAGAATAGATTCTCGTCCTGAGTGGGCCTAATATGCGATCGTCCCAAGACGCATCAGTTGCAGCGACAATGCCTTCCCACCGTTGCAGAATGAATCGACGCATCACATACAATGCAAGAAAAATACCAAGAATCGATAGTCCAATTTTTACTAGAATTGCTTGGCTTCCACCACTCGGATCACTTAGGAAATCTTGGAACCGGTTGAACTGATAGACAAGGTCCCCTACATTGTCAGCCATGGGTCTTCACCCCCTCGCGCGTCATCGGCTGTATATGGGTGCTTCCCAGAATGATAGAGGAATTCACAAATGAAAAAAAAATCGAAATGACATTATTCAGATTCATCATTTTGGAATCGGAATGGATTCCCTGATGGCGAAATTATCCATAGTATCGGCAAGATTGCCAGAAGTACTACTGCCGGTCCATATCGAATAGATAGTGATGAATCGAGTTTGACAAAAGATGCCGCATCCCGTGTACCTTCTTCAGGCGGATTCTCGCGCACTTCTGATCGGTTCTCTTCGTCTACGAGTCCCAAATCATATCCAGAGTAGGACATACTCACTTCGAAACCTCCGAGACGTAGCCCTAGGTCGAAACCAACCTCCTCATGAACAAAATCACCATCTCCCTCCTCATCGTCTTCCTCAACCTCTGAGTTCGGGCTCTCTCCCGGACTAGCAAAGTTCGGATTATCTCCTATGAATGAGAGTGGTAGAACGATGATGAACGCTACTAATACAGCGAGGAAACCAATGGTCCTGAACCATGGATTAATTCCAACGAAGGCAACCAGTAATTCGATGAGAATCAGTAGTCCAATCGAGAGTTTAATCCAATTTCTTGCCCGATCTAACTGACTTACAGATTCGTTATCTGTTTGCTCGTCATCTACAGAAGTCTCATTCGTCGTTTCATTATCTGGATTCTCGCTTGCATTTTCCGGTTCAACCTCATCGCGGATTAGTTGGTAGACGAAGAATCGACTACTGTTCTCGATACTAATGTCAATCAGTGTATTCTGATCATCGATGCCTGCCAATGCATGGATTCTTGCTGGAGATGGCACACCTTCGGTGTACTGTCCATCAAATTCGACAATCAGCCACACTGCTGCTGCTGCATTAAGTGCAATCAAGCAAACTAGGACAGTGCGAAACCAAGCCAACACAGGGTGACGGCGCAGGAAGCCGATTCGGCCCCTGACACCGTCACTCATGTTGGTGTCGGTTTTCTTCATTCTTCATCTCGGTTGCGCTGTGCGACAACGATGCCTGCAAGTGCAAGGATCGCTATGGTTGCAAGACCGGAAACCGATGGGAGTCCGAATATTCCTTCATCGATCATCTCCTCAGCCGTTTCTGGCTCAGCAGGTGCATCTTCCACAGGATCAATACCGATTGAAGCTGGGTCTACACCTGCGTCTTCGAGAACTTGAGCGAACTCGCCCATATCCTCAGCGTGTGCAGCCGTGTCTGCGATATCCTCTACAGATTGTGCATCTGACATTTCGACGGCTGCAGAGGATGCAGCATCGCCAATGAGGTAATTCAAACCAATCGTTACAGGCGGGGCGCCGGTTTCGACTGATACGTCATCAGCGTAAACTTCCGAAACTTCTGGTCCGACAAGTGTGTACCATGTATCCATATTGTCCTTGACAACGAGGCTTGTACCCACTACAGTGTGATGCGTGGGGCTCCACCACATCATGAACTGAGCCTCTGTGTAAGCAATGTCTTCTGTGATGCCTCCAAGGCGGTCCTCAAGGTTGCTTCCGAAGTCCTCTAGGGTATCCTCAAAGTCAGATTCACCGAAGGCTTCGAGAATTGCTCCTAGTTCCATAAGCCACTCTGGGACTTCTTCTACAGTCATGCAAAGGCCGTCATCATCATCTGAATCATAGGTATCAACAGTATCTCCACTGGAATCAACTAGGGTGAATTTAACACAGTAGTCGCCAGGCCCCATTTCATCGTCATTTATTCCACCACTGGCATGCCAGTCATCGCTGTCTATATCCACGCTCTCAGTACCTATCATTTCATCATCATCAGACCAAATTGCCACTTCGAGAGTGTATTCCTCCTCATCCATGTAAACTCCATCGAACCACGCATCGAACTTCACTTCACCATCGTCCTGATATGCTTGCCCATGGCTCAACATTCGCTTCAAGTAACCATCGTGAGTCACCACATTGCTCGAGGCAACATACTCTGGAGAGAATTCGTCCATACTGTCTATCTGTGCTTGAGTGAGTTCTTCGCAATCAGTAACGCCTGCAGGTAAGGTATACTGATTGATATGACCTGAAGATGAGAATTCTCGAGTGCCATCATACGGGCCAATATATTCGCCTGCATGACCATTTACATACCCCGAGCCCGGCGAACTCATTAGCATGTTTCCATCAAAGATGGCGTCACCGGTATCGGGATCTGTCACTGTCATCCCAGCGATGTAACAATATGCATCAGTTCCTGTGTCATCTGGGTCCCGATCGGCATATCCATTCGAACCAACATTCATTGTTTCCGTTGAAGTAAGAGTTTCCTCTGCAAGTGGCCATTCATCAGATCCATCATCACATTCATCCCATCCGTTGCCGATGGACCATTCGCTGACATCGCGACTTCCATCAGCACATTCGTACATTGTTTGGATATCTAGGCCAACGTGTTGCAACCATAGGACGTTTTCGTCAGATAGGTCACTACAGTCATCCATTCCATTGTTAACTTCGTAGAGTTGAACTCCTTCCATTGAGGTCTCGATATCGTCGCAAGGGTAGAATGTGTCATACGCAGTCTCATCTGACCAGTCGCCACAGTCATTGTTGCTATCGTCTTCGCGGTATTCATCAATTTCCATTCCGTTCGCGCAAGTGAACCATTCCGAATAATCGTCGTCATCGTCATCATCATCATCTTCCTCGCTGCCACCGCCGAGTGCTTCTCCAAACTCTTCGATTGCTTCGGAGAACTCGTCCTCGAATGTATCACCGAGTTCTTCGGCAGCATCCTCAGCGAATGCTTCACCGATGTTGGTGAGCATTGCAGCCAGCATTAGGAACATGATT
>JAZADD010000063.1:0-13663 GCA_036124005.1 Thermoplasmatota archaeon | reverse complement strand
GAATGAAAGTAATACTCAATGCGCCCACGGCAGCATACAAGATGTAGTCACGAGCACTTCCGGTGGTGAGTAAGCGGATTCGTTGGCTTGCGCCCTGAGAACCACGTTCAACTCCCTTCACAATACCATCGATGACACGCTTGTCAAACCAGGCACTAAAGCATGAGAATGGCAAGACAGTTCTACGAATTATCTCATCATAGAGGTCATCGATGTAAAGGCGATTCTCCAATGCCTGTGCAAGCGAGGAGGAGGCCATCTTGGAAGTATCCATGCGGCTTGGCTTACCTGAAAGATTCACCAACCATCGAACTACAGGGATGGCTTCTGCTCCCTCTTTGAGCGAACCACCGTGGACACGCATAGCGAGCCAAGGTCCAAGCAAAAAGGCGAGAACAATCGTAGTATAGCCAACGGCCATCATGTTTGGATCCGACGGTAAGAAGGCGTGCTCAAGGGCGTAAACAAATGCATCAATCGCCGAAGGATCGTAATTGTTTGAATCATACAACTTCAACTCATCATACTTGCCACCGAGGTATTTCACCACACCAAACATTGTCAATAAGAGACCTGTGAAAGCAGTCACGATTGATAGCGTAACAAGTGGAGTCTTAATCCATGGCGTGCTCTCATGGACATGATCAACTACGTCTGACTTTGGTGCACCTGCAAAGGTCATCATCCACATTCGAGTCATGTAGAATCCTGTCATACCAGCCGTCATTAGGACAAGTAAGGCTGGTCCAAGCATCAGGGGCTCATTCTCAAAGAATGCCTTCCAAGTATACCCTACTATTCCTTCCTTAGACCAGAATCCTCCAATCAATGGAATGCCAATAATCGACATAGAGCCCAACATCATCGCAGTGGAGGTCACAGGAAGATGTGCTGCAAGACCACCCATGTTCCGCATATCTTGAGGGTCGAAGTTGTCATGGCCACCATGGGATTCAACACGCCCCCCAATCAGGAAATCCATCATGTAAGAATCAAGTTCAATCGGATCAATCTGGCCATCATTATTGCGGTCCATTGCTGCAATCATAGCATCAATGGCGGATTCCTCCTCAACAATTCCAACACCCATGAGGCCGGAACGGAGTTCTTCAATATCGAGAGTTCGGCTATCATCAACATCAAGCGCGGCGAAAAATTCTCGGAGAGTCAAACCTTCGCTTCTCAAATGCTTAACGAGAGCGACAAGCGCCATGGGAACTTCACCCAAATCATCATCATCGTCATGATCGTGATCATCGTGATGTAGATGATCATGAGCATGATGAACCTCATGAATCACAGATCCTGAAGCCATGAACAGCATGCCCTTCGCCATCGCGTGGTTGAACAGATGGAAAAGAGAAGATCCTAACACAAAGATACCAGCAGTATGCATCGCATCCCCTTCTTGATTAAGGAACCAAAGGGCTGCACCTAAACCAGTGAAAATGTAAGCCAATTGACTCATTGTAGAATATGCGAGTACCTTCTTGATATCATTCTGAACGAAAGCAATACCTGCAGCCATGAATGCAGTAATTCCTCCAACCCATGCAATCAGGATACCTATGTTCTCAAGACCTGCCAAACCTCCATGAGCGACATCAAAGAATGGAACCATTCGAGCAACTAGATAGAGACCTGCATTCACCATCGTCGCAGCATGGATTAGGGCAGATACAGGTGTAGGACCTTCCATCGCATCAGGCAACCACACGTGGAGGGGGAACTGAGCTGACTTGCCCACTGCTCCGATGAAGAGCATGACAAGAGCCCAACCAAGGAGCTCGACATCAACAGGTACTCCATTTACACCGGTCGAAGGATCATCGAAAACAACACCGAAATTAAGCGAGCCATAAATTCTGTAGAGAATTAAGAGACCTACCATTAGGAAGACGTCACCAACACGCGTTGTCATGAACGCCTTCTTCGCCGCGGATGCAGCACTCGGTTTCCAATAATAGAATCCAATAAGCAAGTAGGAACAAAGTCCCATAATCTCCCAGAAAATGAACAACCAGAGGAAATTATCCGCAAGCACCATGCCGAACATACCCGCAGTGAAAAGGAGATATTCTGCAAAGAATCGATGATTACGATTTTCATTAATCTCATCCGTAGTCATGTAACCGATTGCAAACCAACAGATTAGGAAAGTCAAGAATGTGGCAACAAAAAGCAGCATGAGGGTGATTTGGTCAACCCAGACACCAAAGGTAATGTCCTCAAATCCAGGAACGAGCATCCATCCAGCCTCTGTGTGAGCCAAAACATCGAACGAAAGCCAACTCAGTAGATTTACTGCTGTGTCGCTAGACAATTGTGCTGATCCACATAGGTGATCGATGAGGACCCAAAGACCGACACCGAGCGTTACAGTCATTGTCATGAGAGCAGGAATTCCTCCTTCCTTCAGTGTATTCTTCCAAAATGGATGGGCGTTCCAAACTTGGCCTACGATGAGGATAATCGGGAAAGAAACCATTGGGGCCGCAATAATGAGGAAAGACCACTGGGTCGAACTATCTCCACTACCTAACGCAAGACCTATTGGGATTAGTAATGCGGGTAGCAAGAATACTAGAAGGCGAGACTCATTCTGCGTTTCTCCCATCTTCATCACCTCAGTGCCTCAGCAAATCAACCTCATCGAGATTGATTGTCTCTCTAGTGCTATACAATGAAAGGAATATCGCGAGCCCTACTGCTACCTCTGCAGCAGCGATTGCGATTGCGATAGATATGAAGACCCAACCTTCGACATTGCCTGTCTGCATAGAAACCGCAACAAAGTTCAGATTCACAGCGTTCAGCATAATCTCGATACACATCAGAACGATGATTGCATGCTTTCGAGTGAATGCACCCGCTAATCCAATGAAGAACAAAATCGTGGATAGGCCTGCGACATAACCTGGATCAATCATTCCTCTTCACCTCCAACTATATTGCGAGCTTGTTTCGCCCATTCATCTCGTTTAATTCGGCCAGGGAAGAACTCGATTGCAACGTTGACTTCCTCTTCAATTTCAGAGGTCATGTTAGCCAATTGACTGAACTTGTAGATTCCAAGCGCATTCAATTTCTCAGCAATGAACGGTCCAATGCCCTTGATTTCTTGCAAATCGTCGGCTTCAGAAGCACTTGCTACACCAAGAGTGCCGAAATCAATTGTCTTTCTTTTCTCAGCAACACGAATGAGTTCTTCTTCCCTCTTTCGTGCCTTCTCATCGAGATTTTCTAGCCGCTTACGGCGTTCCTCAAGTTCCTTGTCCATGCGAGCCTGATCTTCAGCGGCTTCTTCCTCAGCCTGCTCATGCTGGGCTTCGACTTCGATTTCCGCATCATCCTCTGCAACCTCGGGCTCTTCTTCTGCTTCTTCCTCAGGCTTAGCGGCTCCTATACTGAGTAGGGCAATATCGAGTTCTGGGAGGTCCAACTTTCCATCACCATTCAAGTCCATTTGAGATACCAAAGCATCGATGTCCCAAGGTGGAAGGTTTGCAATCTCCGCTTTGGAAAGAGCAATTTGGAACTCCATTGTATCAACCTCGCCGGAATCATCGAGATCGATAGAACGGAAAAACTGGAACACAGTCTGGCCTTTTTCGGCAAGGTAATTCGCAAGGAGAGCGAGTTCGTTTCCAGACACTTTGTCCATAGTTCTGGGTGAAAAACTTCGCTTACTAGGGGCAGGGGCAACCTCAATTTCGCTCTCATTCCAAACAAGATTCTCGAGGCGTTCATCACGAACAAGATAGGATGCACCAATCATCGCCATAGAGAGAAGGGCTCCAAGCACCACAAGAGCAAGAGACCAATCTACCATGAGCACATCTGCGAAACGAGCAGTGGGTGAGGTAATCTCAACCATTGAAGCATCCCATCTCGGAGCATCAACAAGTAGTCCCATGAGGTAGAGGCCAAGTATGATAATGCCTGCCCGGGCAGAATTACCAAGAGCGCGCATCATTCGAAGTCACCCTCCATAATCTGACGTCGAGTAAGCATCACACCGAATTGTACGACGAGCATGACACTTCCGAGATATACGAGAATTTGAATCGCTGAGAGAAGTTCGGCTCCAGCTAGCACGAAGACGCCAGCGACAGCAAAGAAGCAGAAAGTCAAGGAGAGCATCGAATGAGCCACTCGGTTGGCATAAACGCACCCAAGTGCTCCAAGAATCCCAATGAGGCTGAAGATTCCAAAAGTGATGAGTTCCCCATCTACAGTCATTCTCATGCCTCCTTGCTTGCCTTCTTCGCCTTTCGCTCACGCTTCGAACGCTCTTTGTCGGCACGCTTGGCAAGTTCGCGATCGACCGCTTCCCTATGGACAACAGGGAGGACACGAGTACGTGCAGCATCAAACCATAGATCCTCTCGTGTAAAACCAGACATTCCGTCGTACTCATTGGTCATGAAGAAGGAGTTGAACGGACATGATTCCATGCAAAGGCCACAAAACATGCACCTTCCGAGGTCAATCCGGCCCGAGACAATGTCCTGTTCTGCAGGAATCATACCTTCAAGATCAACTGAATCAACCTGACCGCTATCTTGCCATCGGACTGTGGCCGTGTCTCCTGTGAGATCAATAATCTCTGCGAAATCATACTGTTGAGGGGCAGCAGTATGCGCAGTCTCAAGTTCAAAGTTCGATTCAATTTCCTCAAACTCGTCAACCTTACGAGCAAGATATCCGCCCTCTTCAAACTCGACGCTGCTCAATCCAGCATTTTCATCACCCTCTTCAGGCATGTCTAGAACATTCACTCGAACCTCGGACTCCATGTGTAGGCAGTCGTTAGGACAGGCGCGGACACAGGCCTTGCAGGCTGTGCAAGTCTCCCAAACAATTCCAATTCTACCATTGTAATTTCCTGGAACAAAGAGCCATGGCTCAAGGTCCTCGAGACGCTCGTAAGGATACATCACGGTAACCGGGCGAGAAAGAGACTTGACAAAGTGGCTTGTCTCTCGATCGGCAGCAAATTGAATACCATCGGAATGAGCATCCCCAATCCTTCGCTGTGTCTCCTCATCCAACATCTGAGCTTCCTTGCTGTGATACCCAGTGGAAAAGAAACGGGGGCCGATTACAGGGACTGTTCGAAGTGCTGCACGAAGTGTAGTCCACATTGGTCTGACAACCAAATTGCGGAAATTTGGAGTTGCTCGCGGGTGATATGCCATCTCTAATCCTCCTAGTCAATTCTCGCCCCTGGAGAGGCCTTGTCGACCTCAGATACATGATACGGGCGCCGCTGATCTTTCAGTGCCTCTTCATCCTCATCTAGGACAAGGACGACAAACAATACAATGGCGACCACTGTGATGAGGGCTGGTACGATGATTGGCCATGATGAACCATCATAGACGCTCAAACGCAACCAGAAAGCAAGAACGAGTTGAATCACAGAAAGCGGCAATAGGTAACGCCAGCCGAATTCGAGAATCTGATCGGTACGAACACGGTGTAACGAAGCACGTACCCATACAAAGAAGGCAAACATAAGCCATGCCTTCAGAAGAAGCCATACTGTGTGTGGAGTGGCTTGGAAAAGGAACTCAAACAGGCCACCCACTACTGGGGCTGCAATTAGAGCATCCTCAAAGGGGAACTCCCATCCACCAAGGAAGAATAGAGCAAACAGGATACAAGCAGCATAGGATCGAAGATACTCGGAAGCAAACAGCAGACCCCATCGCATTCCACCATATTCTGTCCACCATCCTTCGACTAGTTCTGCTTCGGCTTCAGGCATATCGAACGGTGTACGCTCGACTTCAGCAATCATGGTCGTAAGGAATAGAACTGCCCCTAGAGGCATCAAGAAAAGGTTCCAAACGTTACCTTGGCCAGTGTCTGACTGGAACTCAACAATCTCAATGATGTTTAGCGTTCCACTCAGAACCGCAACACCAAGCACCGTAATCAAGAGGGGAATTTCATACGCAGTAAGTTGAGCTGCACTACGCATTCCACCGACCAAGGTGTACTTGTTGTTTGAAGCCCAGCCGGCGAAAAATACGCCGAGTGGTGCAATGCCGAAAATCGCCATCAAATAAATCAGTGAAAGATCTGGATTAGCTGAAAACAATGTAGGACCAAATGGGATGAAGGCAAATACCAACACTGTAGTGCTAATCACGATATATGGTGCAACTTCGTATGTTACACGATCTGCATTCTTTGGAGGCATGTGCTCCTTTGTGAGGAACTTCATGCCATCTGCAACATTGTTAGCGATACCAGGAAGGGCCCACCAGAATCCAGCATATCCTCGATTTCCAACCTGAGCGACTTTGGGATTAGAGGAATCATTGCCATAATTGTTCCAAAGGAAGGAATTTATCCAACCAATGGGAATCCCAATACCAAAAGGAAGGTCTTTCCACCATTCAATGCGCATATTCCCCTCACCAGTCCATATGGAGCGAATGGCGACAGTGGACCCGCGATGGTCCATGAATCGGGCAATGAGTTTTCGCTCAGTCCAAATTGGAATCATAATCGTCGTCATGGCAGCCGTGAAAGCAAGTACTGCCATCGTGAGTTCAGCCATCACATCAGTCATCCAGTACTTTTGTTCCCAGAAACGCGTCATACCGATTGTATTGTTCATGGTCTGCTCGGAAAACCATTCAACACCACCACGGATATCCCACCAGTCTTCCGTCGCCATGGTATCACCGATCCGTCTCCCCGATACATGGGTCAAAACTGCCCATAATCGCAGGAACATCTGCAATCTTGTATCCAATCATACATTTCGCCGCATAGGGGATTGTGATGAACATTGGAGAACGAATCGATACGCGATATGGGTTCTTTCCTCGTTCATCTCCGCCACCTGCGATATAGAACATGGATTCGCCGCGTGGGTCCTCGAAATGGTGGAAGCCAGTGGTTCCATCAGCGGCACGAGCGGGCGCTTTAGCAAGAATCGCTGGATCTCCTGGCTCATGGTAGGTGTCTGCGCCACCGGGAATGCGCTCAAGTGCCTCAAGAACAAGGTCTGCTGAAGTACGCATCTCCTCAAGACGTACACGGTAACGATCGTAACAATCAGCACCCTTGATTGATGAGCGTTCTACTGAAGGTTGCCAATCGAGTTCATCGTAAACCGAGTATGGGTGAGCCCATCGTACATCGTAATTGACTCCTCCTGCTCGAAGATTGGGACCCGTAACTCCATGATTGACCATTTCCTCAGGCTTGGCATAACCTACGCCCTGGGTTCTTACAAGGAAAATTGTTGATTCATCCAGAAGTGCTTCATACTCTGGAATACGTTGTTTGAAGAGTTCTACTTTTGCCTTACAACGCATCGCAAATCCATGCGGTAAATCACGCTTGACGCCTCCGATTCTGGGGAAGTTGTAATGCATCCGAGAACCTCCGAGTTCCTGTAAAAGATCGAGCATCATCTCTCGCTCACGAAGACAATAAACGAAGGCAGTCAGATTACCAATGTCAGGACAATATGCTCCCAACCACATTAGGTGACTAGCAATTCGCTGGAGCTCGACTGCGATAAGTCGAATGTACTCTGCCCGCTCTGGAACCTCTACCTCAAGCAAATCCTCAGCAGCGTAGATATAGGAATGGGACCATGTGTTTGCACTCGCATAGCAAAGTCGGTCACAATAAGTAGTAATCTGGGTAAAGTCGCGAGCCTCGCATATCTTCTCCACGCCACGGTGGATATAGCCTAAATCAGGTATCGTATCAACGATGGTTTCGCCATCAATCTTCACCTTGAGGGTCCACAGGCCATGCGTCATAGGGTGCTGAGGGCCCATCGAAATCCACATCTCTGCCATCTTCTCACCTCCTCACTTGACCTTTCCAATGTCCTCGGGCTTACGGCCGAAGCCTTGCGCATCATCGTACATCTCGTTGAAATCGTGATAGCGCAATTTGTGTTGCTTCTGCAATGGATGGAAGCCGGCAGGAGTCTCATGAGGTTGCAGAACTCGTCGCATTTCCTCATGGCCTTCGAAATCAATGCCAACTAAATCCCAAGTCTCCTTCTCATTCCAGTCCGCTCCAACCCAGATATGTTGCACACTTGGCACGGAAGGATTACGGGTCTCGGCAATGGGTATGCTAACCTCAAACTCAAGAGGCATTCCTGCACCCTGAACGATGGAAGCATCGACGATTGTCGGAATTACTACGCCATTCTTAGAGTCAGGGTCGTGGATTGCCATTCGCATCAAATGAGCGACAATTTGCCATTCCATCTCAGGGGCCTTCTCGGGCCAATGGATACCTGTAATCATTGAACAGTGGTCGACACCGTGGACCTCAGATAGAGTCTCGGCAACTACCCCCCATACAAGAGGAGGGCACTCGATATACACGTAAGGCCGCTCATGGCGACCCCCTGTGTGGTTACGCACTTCAGCGCTAAGGCCTTCGTCGGAAAATTCTGCAAGAAGTGCCTTGACGACGTCTTCGGCCGCAGAGGCCTGCTTTGCAGAATCAACTTTCATACCCATATAATCACCTGATTCAGTCATCTCCTACGATTACAGGGGCAGAAGTATCAGCTCGTGCAACAGACGGTTTTAGTCCAATCATAAGGATACGTTGGCGGAGTAAATCGAAGCCGTCAATCAGGGCCTCAGGCCGAGGGGGGCAACCAGGGATGTAGACATCTACTGGAATCACAGTATCTACGCCTTCTAGAACATTGTAAGACTGAAAGTATGGTCCACCCGAAATAGCGCACTCCCCCATGGCAATGCACCACTTTGGCTCCGGCATCTGCTCCCAAAGCCGAACAATTGGATCTGCGAACTTCTTCGATATGGGGCCATTGACCAGAAGTACATCGCACTGTCGCGGGCTACTTCGAAAGAAAAGTCCGAAACGCTGAGCATCAAATCGAGGACCCCCAGCTGCGGCCATCTCAAGCGCACAACATTTGATTCCAAGATGAAGTGGGAACAATGATTTACGCTGTGACCAGTTAAGGAATCGACCCCCTAAGATGCCGATAATTTCCTTCAAGCGGCTTGCTTTCATCGCCTCATCCGTGACATCGCCAACAACATCAACCAATAGTCGACTGTTGAACATCGCGTAATTCTGACCTTCGTCCGCCATCTCAATTCACCTCAGATGTAAATCCGTCCCCGCTTCCTAAACACATACCAAACACCGAGAACCATTAGGCCGAAAATTGCAAACAGACTAACGAGGCCACCCATAGCCTCCTCACGGGTCACGAGATCACTGCCGGACTCAGCCACAAGAATCCCTGCGAAAGAGAGGAACATGAAAGCGATATCAAAGACAAGGAAAATAATTGCATACCAATAGTATTGGAAATGAAATTCTATTCGAGCATCTCCAACTGGGTCTGCTCCGCACTCATAGGTGCTCAAACGACGTACGTAGAGACTCTGATCCGACTCAAATCCTGGAATAAGGATAGAACGCATTTTTGAGGAATCATTTGGATCTTGGGTAGGTCGAATGAAGTAAGACAGGAAGAAGCCACCAAAGGGGAACAAGATGCCAATAATCGCCATCAGAGCAACCGCAAGATAGTCGGCTGGAATAGATGTCAAATCTCGCACCTCAAAGGACTATTACGTCCTATGAACCATAGCACCAGAACTCTGCCCATAAGGCTATTCTTCCCATCTTCCGAGGAGCCGCCTGAAGCGAGGGTGATTTCCAGTTCAGGAATCGTCAGATTCGAGTTCCTTAGAATATCGTCGATTCTGCAATGCAGTCCTCGCAATCATGCCCACAAGAAGAAGGGCAATAATGCCTGCACCGCCAAACTGAACGTACTGTTGCTGCTGATCATCTAGACCAATCCTATCCATCAGAGTCTGTTTGGAGCCGATTGCCTTGAGATCTACCGGGGTACCATCGATAGCAGATTCCACAGGCTCTATCCGGACAACGAATGAAAATGTGTCCTCATCAATCAAACCAGCCGGAGGTGAAGCTTTGACTAGGACTGTGATAGATTCACCTGGTTGTAACTTGAATGATGCATCTGCATTGTGACTCAAGGTCCAGCCTCGGAGTGCTTCAGACATGTTGACGATGCAATCGGTCTCGGCGTTGCCTATATTCGTAACCTCCAATTCAAAAACTGCTGAATTAGGTGGATTGACTGCAAGTTCAGTTCCAGAGATAATCGTAACATCGAGTTCGTAAATCGTAGCAACAGATACCAGAATGTTAAGCATGGATATTTCTGCAGCATCATTTACGGATGCGGACTCAATGGTGATACTACCATAATCCCCATCCAGAGCCAATTCAGTGAGGCTGAGATCCACGGTGATAATGACCGGTTCTGAACCAGCAGCACCTATTGAGAAAGTATCGGAGAGTTGGCTCCCATTCATGGTCAAAGTGACATCAATGAGTCCTTCCATTCCGAAAGCATTCACAATAGCTTCATCCACAAAACTGCTGTTTCCTGCGTTCGTCACCATAACATCGAAACTAGTAGATGACCCGGGGGCGAGGGAGATATCCATGGCATTCGGATCATCGCCGGGGTTAACGAATGCAATATTTGCAGCATAATCGAAATTTGAAACTTGAACTCTGAAATCAGACGACGTCATCGTCGAGGTCTGGGCTTGAACGTAGACATTCGCACGGAACTCTGCATCTTCAAATTCAAAGGCAGAAGAGGATACTGTTACCTGAAGTTCAATTTCAGCACTCTCATCTGGCTGAATTGTAATCTGTGTAATGCGATTCCCTTGCATGTCTGTGAAACGGGTCGACCAAGACGGAGTTACACAATCGCCGGGAACTCCGCCATCGCATACCTCAAGCAGGAAATTGTCCTCTACGTTACCATCATTGTTTACAGTCATCGGGAAGCGTACTATCTGTCCGGCCGCACCTGTTTGCTGCATCACTTCACCCTCTCCAACAATTGTTGTCACAGAGACCTCATGGAACATCGCAACACGGACCTCAAAGACCCCAGTAGCAAGCACGCTTGTTGAAGAAGGAGCGGAATTTGAGGTGACGGTTACTGTAACTTCGACTGCTTTGTCAGCACGTGCATTCTCAGGCACACCAATGAGAACCTCGACTGCTTCAATATCTCCTGAGTTCGAATGACGGCTAGTCAAAGAAACCGAAGGGGAAGCAAACTGAACTGTCCAACCATTCGGAGCTCCTGAACCATCAACGTAATTCATTGTGGCACCAAGTGAAAGGATATCTGGACCGTTTCCGAGATTCCGAACATTTACAGAATTGACTCCCGCGGTACCAGGGTCAACATTCGATAATACCGATGTAGCAACACTGAGTGAAGCCGCATAGGATTGACCTAACTCCACAGTAAGATCCGTAGAGCACTTCATCGCCGTGCCGTCCATTCCCTTGAATGTAATCAGCGTAGAATCTCCGGCTTCGATGGAATCATCCGGAGTAATATCGTAGGTGAAAGATCGTTGTTGACCTGTTTGCATCAAAGCAGATGATGTATCTTGGTTCGAAGCCCAATTCTGGAATTCACCAGAAGTATCAGTGCTAACAGACCAATCCGTATTCCCCTCATTTTGTACTGTAAAAGTCACTGAAGCTGTGTTACCGGGTGTAATCTCAAGTGAAGAGGGGCTT
Organism: Thermoplasmatota archaeon; assembly: GCA_036124005.1. GTDB lineage: Archaea > Thermoplasmatota > Poseidoniia > Poseidoniales > Thalassarchaeaceae > MGIIb-N2. The sequence goes on along the minus strand of JAZADD010000063.1, from coordinate 2,029 downwards.
ATACTTGCAGAGCACTCCTTTCTCTCAGGGATAGTTAGAGTCAATGAAAGGTTATCCGATGCACGACCCGAAGGATTCTGATCATTGGTAACCTCCGCACGTAAGATGAAACAATGTGAGCCTGCACTCGTGGCAGAACCCATCGGAATAGATACCGATACTGTGACATCCTCGGTATCTCCTTCCGCTTGAAGTGTAACTTGAGCCGGATCGACTGTAGCAGACAAATCATCAGAATCGCAGGAAGAATCCCCGTCCATAGTCAGAGATACCTGAGCAGTTTGCTGACCCGTGTTTTCGACTGTTACGGACCACTCCATTTCATCTCCACTGGAATAGGTCTTCTCAGGTTGAGAAGTGGATAAAGACACGCCAAAAATACCACTCCCACCTTCACCGGCTGTAGTGGTGACTGTGATATCATCCTGTCCGGGTTGACCTGGTGGAGCAGGTGGAGCGGCATTGGCTGTTGCAGTCACTGTGGTCTCACAATCGCCATCGGCCCCTTGCGCTACAGAGACAGTTAACGTAGCTGTAGCACTCGAACCTGAGGAAATAGTCTCAGAAATCTGTTCAATGTTCGACGTGAATCCTTGACAATCCTGACCTTGAGCTGTGCTAAGTTGCACTGTAACATCATCGGAACCAGTATTTCGAACTGTAATTGTGTACTCTGCGGCCTCATCTGGACTCGCCTCTTGAGCCATTGTATTCGAAGACAAAGTGACCTCTGCTTCCGCACTGACAACGGGAGCCAATGATAGGGTAAGCATGAGCAAAACTCCAAACAGAGCCTGCCTCCGGCCGGATGCCATAGGCACCCCTGCAACTCCGTCGATTAAATGACCTCCGTCAGAGTGCATGCCCTTCCTCCATGAACCTGATAGATTCTGCACCACAGCGACGACAAGTTGCAATATCCGCATGCTCACAGCCACCTAACGCATGATATCGAGCTCCACAATCGGGACAAGCACGACGAATTTCTGCCTCAATGGGCAGGCTACATGCCCAACAGGAAACCTTGGGGAGGGTTACTGCCGGCTTTGGATCTGTAGGAGGAGGAGGCAAAGTGCCACTAAATCCAACACGAGACTTAGCCACGACAGGTTGTGTCACTGGCCGATCCTTGCGTAGAAGCACCATGACTGCTCCGACAAGAACACCAATGAGGATGAAGCCAATGCCTAGAATAGCGACACCATATCCCCCTTCGGTCGATTCCGTGGAGGAACGTTCTGAATACACATTGACCTCTGTAGAACCAATCATTACATCTTCCGGACCAAGAACTTGGACCCTGATTGCTGAACTTCCCCTAGAAGTCGGTGTAACCTCGACATCAATTCGTTGACTTGAACCTGGATTCAAATCAATGGTTGGATCGTCGAGAATCACAATATCCCACCCATCATCCGAAGTAAACACTACGCGATGCTGGATAGCGACGTTGCCATCGTTCATAATCTCAAATTCGAGAGAAGTAGTGGAGCCCACCGTCATAGGTTCAACCTCAGTCAATGTTGTAATTTCGACAGATTCTACAGAAGCAACTCGTATAGATACGATGTCAAGTAATTCCATTTCTTCTGCGGATACGATCGCACCAATGGCTTGAATAGAGCCAGCTGTAACAGTGTCAGGAATGACCACTTCACAAGTGAGATAGTCCGAAACACCTGCACCTAATGCTCCAGGATCAATACATGAGGAGGACCACTCCGATGGGACATCTAGTGAATAGCTACCTGTCCATGGAGTACTTCCATCGTTAGTAATCAACCATTCCAGTCGGAACCCTGGTTGGCCAGAAGATACGGGGCCCACCTCCATTGTATCACTTCCTAAAGTCCCATCCGCTAGAAGTATGGATGAGAATGTAATGGAGCCACTGATGTCTTCCTCAACAGACAATTGCACTGGGACCGATACCTCGTATCCGTCACCAGTTCGGAATAAGAGATTGAATAAGCCGGAAGTTGCATATCCATTTCCAATGAGTCCGACACCGTAGATTTCCTCCTCACCT
>JAZADD010000062.1:0-12390 GCA_036124005.1 Thermoplasmatota archaeon | reverse complement strand
AGCATCGTAGACCTGCCAACCCTGTTCAGCTTCCTGCCATTCGCCACTCCCATCATCTACATGCTCATCAGAATATTCAGACGAATCACCGTCAACAGACTCAGTAACCGAACGAGATTTACCAGCTGTATCATCGACCTCTGCATCTTCCTCAGATGAAGTATCGGACATATCGAGAAGTGCAGCAACATCCTCTCCCCATGCCTCATCCTCGATGATTCCACCGACCTGTTCGATTGAACCTGTCTCAATCTCTTTTGTGGCACCCTTCTGCACATATTCGTCTTCCTTGGAAGGTTTACTCGAAGTCACACGGCGCCCCAACAGGCCCAAGACCCCTATGACTATCATCATCACGATTGCAATACCAGCACCATAAGGAGCAAAACTGAGAATCTGGGCACTTAGGTCATTGGAATCCGATTCGCTATTCGTATCATCAATTGGAGTATAGACCGGCTGATTGAGTTGTGCACAAACAGATTCGTTCTCATTACCACGTTCACAATAGTCCTCAATTGTCTGCACATTGAATTCGCGATCATCATAATCAGTATTAGAACCCAGACAATCACGATCCTCGTCGAGCCATTCCGTGGCATTTCCTACAAGGGATCCAGGACAGTTATCAGCATCCCAATAAGCCTCAGATTCATCCGCATAACCATCACCATCTGAATCAGGACAACCGTAAGTCGAAACGGTTGTAACACGATCTAGTTCAGAATCATAGAACAAATATCTGGTACTGTTTCCTGCTTGATTAGTACATCCATCGCCACGATAGCCCTGTAGTGCATCCCCATAACCATCCATGTCGCTATCTGCCCACTGGGTTGGTTCATCCGGGAAATAATCGCCCTCATCAGACCAACCATCCCCATCCATATCTGGGCAACCTAAGCGATCTTGAGAGGATTGTCCACCCATATTTGGGCACGCATCGGGGTTGTTTCCTTCGAGATTGTCTCCATACCCGTCTCCGTCACTATCTGCCCATTGTGTCGCATCTGTAGGGTATCTATCCCCATTTAGGCCATAACTGGCATCCCCATACCCATCTCCATCGGAATCCTTGTGCTGGTCTGCATTCTCCGGAAATAAATCTGGGTTGGTTCCATTTGGATTGTCTCCATATCCATCATTATCCTGATCAATCCATTGAGTTGAATCATCAGGGAATCGGTCAGCGTTATTACCGTTAGCCGAATCTCCGTATCCGTCTCCATCTCGATCAGTGGTCTGAGTTGGTTCTGAAGGGAAAGCATCGATGGAATCCACGACTCCATCGCCATCTGTATCGATATCAAAAAGCATAATGTCGGAGGAACTAGCAAAGGACATCAACACTACAAGAGCGTCTAAATTTCCGCTTAAGATGCCTAATACTTCTCCATTACCTTGATTCAGGGTCTGCTCAGAAATTCCAGTGCTACGGTTCACTAGGTGAATCAAGCCGACTGCTCCTCCAAGAGCGATGCGATTAGCATCTAAATCATGTATACTAACCAAATCACCAGGTGGTGAAGGGGTCATCGAATGACTGAGGTTCCAATCCGAAGAATTGTACGCAAGATAGAGGCCATCCTTTGTGACTACGTGAACAAGACCATTGCTGTCACCCATAATATCAGTCACTTCCGAATTAGGTTCAGCCAGGGTATCCGAGTGTGTACCATCTCCTTGGTGGACTCGAAGAGTTCGGTCCCTTCCACCTGTGATAACATGCCCCTGTGGTGTCACCTCAATTGATGTGATACCTATGGAATGGGCAGTAGTCATAGCACCAGTAGATACTCCATTCGAATATTCACTTGCTCGCTTGTCTAACCTATTGGTAATCCACAAATCGCCTTCGGCATCAAAAGCAAGAGCATCCACTGGACCGGCTGAAATTGAATAGATAATTGACTCAAAGACAGTGGAATAAATCGCAGCTCCTTGATTATGACCGATAGCAATTACACCATCAGTCGGATTATGAGCAAGAGAAAGTGCACTGACATTCACAACTCCCGTCCAGAGCACATTTCCTGCATTCTGTCCTAGAACTTCCATCACAGTGAGGTTCCCAGATTCATTTACGATTGCTGCCTGTCCATCACCTAAATCTGCCCAACCAATACTTGAACCAGAAAGAGTGGAAATCTCTCCAGCATAACCGATATCTCCCGCGGCCCCACTAACAGTACCGAGAGAGCCAAGCATCAAAGCGGCAAGTAAGATGCTGCATGCACGAGACGCCATGGCCATTCAGAGGGCGATTCCTCTTTCAACCCGGCGGAACCTTGGGTAGAATCTCATTCCTCTTCATTGGATGCTTCTGCAACCTGTGGACGAAGAACTCGGACCTGTTTGATTGGTGCCGTCTTCTCCTCTGATTCCTGTGGTTTCATGACCTTCACAGGACGAATTGCAGCAGTTGTAGCCTCTTCTGCGGGCATCAACATCCGACGATCATTAGCCGGACGAATTTCTGCCATTCCTTCACCCACAGATTCCTCAACAGGAATACTAGGTTGGATTGTTCGACGTACTGGAGGACCTTTTACACTTGGAGCGGCCGCTGAATCACGAACCATACGACCACCACCGGGTGGGCCCTTAGTGACTGGGATTTCTGCAGTATCTGCATCAATAACTTCCTCAATCATCTCAGATTCGATAACAGACTCCACTTTCTCTTCATCATCTACCGGGACTGTCTCTGGAGAAAGAGGTTTGATTGGTTTGACTGCTGGCTGCGTTCCAAGAACTCCAGGCATACCACTCTGAGCCGTGCCTATTGGAGCGCGACTCGGTGCTAATGGAGCCGCTTGACTGAATGGCTTTGCTCCAGAGGCACCGAATCCTCCTGGCGACTGTTGGGCCGCAGCTCCAAGCGCAGTCATCGGACGATTAGATCCGATGGGTGCGCGAACCGGTGCTGCGAGATTTCCACCTAATGGGGCAGCTGGTAGACCCGGTGTATCCAGTCCAGTCATAGCTGAAGCACCAAGTGAATTGTCAACTGGTTGGGATGTTTGTCCAAGACCTATGCCTCCAAGGGTGCCTGCTGCTCCTGCAGGAATCTGTGAACGTGCTGCTCCGAGAGCACCCATCCAAGCTTCTCTCTTCGCAAGACGGGCATCTTGTTCAGAGGCCTCATCCTGCTCTTCTAGTTGTGCAACTAGAGCCTCCCGCTCAATATCCTCATCACTGACTAAATCCCTCTCAATATCCTTCTTGAGACGGGCCTCAGCCATCTGCTTAAATTCTTCGGAGCGTGCTTCAAGTGTTGCGAGGCGTTCCTTGATTTCTTGACGCTTAACTGCTAGAGCTGCTTCAATTTCTGCACGCATTTCTGCCTCACGACGACGGACTTCGATCAAGGCCTTGTTACGCATGATTTCCTCACGCTTACCCATCTGGCGCTCGAGTTGTTCAACAACCTCTCTCTCCTTGCGCTCACGGAATTCACCAAGACGTTGTTCCATCTCGACCTCAAGATCGAGTGCAGTCTCCTGTCGCACAAGATCAAGGGATGTCTCAAGAGAGATTCTCTCATTCCTTAGACGTGCATCAATTTCTGCCATAATCTGACGCTTTGTCGCCTCCTCTCGAGTTGAAAATTCAGCTTCAATCTGCTCGACCCACTTCGCACGACGAGTGTCATAATCAGATTCCATCTCGTTTCGAAGTTCATTCTCACGATCATGTCGGAAGCGAGCTAGTTGACTGCCAATTTCTGCCTCGCGCTGCAGACGATATGTCTCAAACTGATGCTGGATACGGCGATCAAGTTCACCCTCAATCTGTCGAGTGAGTCCCGCTTCTATGTCATCAATTGTCTGCTGGAAACTAATATCGAAACGATCCCGAAGACGAGACTTTCGCTCTGCTAATCGCCCCACATAATCGGCTTCCAAAGCCTTGAGGACGCTCGCTCTGAGTTCTTCTCTCTTACGCGCAACAGCAAGTTCGAGATCTTCCTGCATCCGAGTTTCTAGACGAGTGGTCTCAGCGACTAGACGTTGCTCAAGTTCACCTTGGATATCCTTTGCTACATCCTCCTCCATCCGAAGAGCTCTACGTTCATACTCCGCTCGAAGACGGGTTTCACGATCTCGTAAACGCTGGTGTAGTTGTTGCTCAAGACGGTTTCGAAGAGCTTCACGAATTTGTATCTCACGTTCTGCCAGACGTTCAGTGAGGCCTTCCTCAATCCTGGTTTTCTGGCGTTCCTCCTCTGTACCAAGTTGATTCTCCATATCCTGACGGAGTTCGGACTCCATTGTACGGACCTGTTTCTGAAATGCCTGTTCGGCCTCTATTTCCATACGCTCCTTCAGGAAAGCCTGACGACGAGAGAATTCGTCATCCATATCAGAACGTAAGCGATCACGAATTTCTTGTTCAGAAGCCTTGACACGACGTTCGCGCTCAAGGGAAAGAGCCTCTTTGAGTTGTTCTTGCTCTCGGTCGAGGCGTAGTTGTAGTTCTTGCTTCAGCACCGCTTCTTCACGTTCAAGCACTTGACTCTCGATTACCTTTAATTCAGATTCAAGATCATCTCGCAAAGATCGTTCTAACAAACGATAATCCTCGTCATGAATGATTTCGTTAGCCTTACGCATTGCACTCTTCATGTTTGCAATTCGTTCAGATTGCTCAGAAATACGAAGCCTACGTTCTCGGTCAATCTGAGTCCTAAGATTAGCTTCACGATCTAGAGCTTGGATAGATTTCTGGGTTCCTTTAAACGACTCACTAACAGACCCAACAACCTTGCTACGAAGGTCTGCAAGCGAAGGCTTCGCCTGATCCCTCTCCCTTGTCTCCGACAGATCTTCAGTGGCCATGGGTTCCCATCCCCGAGCGAGATGGATTTTTCATGGTAAATAATCCCGGCAGTTCCTAACGAATGAGAAATGGCGATTTATCCGCCCAATGAATCCAACCATCATTGGAATCAGAAGGTAACTCGGAATCCCTCTTGGCAAGCTGGACATTTGAGATTACGCTCACCTGGACGTTGCGTGATTCTCAAACCTCGTTCGCAAGCTGGGCATTTGATTTCCACTTTAATCACTTTAGGAGAAAGGGTGAACTCGTGACGGCAATTGGCACATCGTAAATCAGCAGGACGGACATCAGTACCCGCTACGAGTACGTGTCGGCAGGCCGGACAAGTGACTTTCTCATTCAACCAATCATGTCGTGTTGGCTCATGTTCAACACGAACCTTCGCATCACACACAACGCAATCGAGTTCTCCAAGATTAGAAGGAAGCAATGATTGACAGGATGGGCAGTTCGCAGGTGGTGGACTAATCCGGCTCATGATTTCGTAAGCAATTGGGGTGTCTTCCTGCTCCTCCGTCATGGTTATCCCCGTACCTGCTCCAATACCTCGATATTTCAATCGGTCGCACCGTTGTTGACCCTAAAACGGAGCAAAATTCCCATTGCCTCTACTGCATCCTTGACCACATCACGGAAAATATCGATTATTGTAGTCAAACGCTGAAGTCCACTACCAGCAACCCACATACCATTCATAATTACAAAGAAAGCGCTTGCCTCATGCAGAAGAACGCCGACTGCTATACTGATTTCCACTCCACTCAAAACTAGGGTCACAAGGGTGATGGTGAGGGCCAAACTAATGCCTATGTTCAAACGAACAATTCGACGGGCTGAACGGGCCAATTTTGTGAGATGGAGAACTGCACGTGGATCTTCTCCTGGAATAAGAACATCGGCCGCCTCAAGGTTTACCTGATCTCCAGAACCAACTGCAATACCAACATCAGCAACTGCAAGAGCCCCGGCGTCATTGAATCCATCACCTGCCATGAGCGTCTGTCGTGCAACTGATCGTTTCTGAACGAAGGACGTCTTTTGCTCAGGAGTGACATTACCAGTGCAACTCTTTGCATCGAGGCCAAGACTACGTCCAAACGCCTCAACAGCTGATTGTTCATCACCCGAGAGAATCTCAACAGATATACCGGCTCGCTTCAATGAGGTAACCAATTCCTGAGCGCCTTCACGAGGATCATCATGAACAAAACGGAACATTGCTATGGCCTTCCCCGATTCCGCAAGAATGGATACGCCGTGGCCATCTTTGGCTGCAATCCCGATTGCTTGATCTAATTCTGAAGCAATATCAATTCCTTGGGATTGTAGCCAATCGGCCCTACCGATAATCACAGGCTTATTGCGTAATAATCCATAGACACCCGCATCTCCATCCTTTATCGATTTGACAGACATCGGACTATCTCCATCTGGAAGTGAAGACAGAATTACCTCAGCATAGGGGTGATTGGACCGCATCTCAAGGCCGGCCGCAAGACGCAAAGAACGTTCAGCATCCACCCCCTTTGTAGTAACAATGGAATGAAGTCTCGGGCGACCCGAGGTGAGAGTTCCCGTCTTGTCAAGTAAGGCAAGATTAACTCGTGCTGCTTTCTCAAGAACGTCGCCTCCTCGAGCGACAATTCCGTGAGAAGAGGCATGTGAAAGAGCAGCAGCGTGAGGAATCGGTGAAGCGAGTAAAAGTGCACAAGGACAGGAAACAACCCATAGAAGAAGAGTAGTGAGAATGGTTTCCTGTGTGGCTCCATACGCGAGCCAAGCAATAATCGGTGCACCAAAAAGGACCGTGGGCACCCACCATTTTGTGAACCCCTCAATTGTCGTCTGAACAGATGGAGGGCTGTCCCTGAATGTTCTAACCATTTCAATCAGACCAGCAAGGCGAGTCTCATCATCGAGTGCCGTGGTCTCAATGACAATTGGACCACGCGTGAGAGTCAATCCCGCTTCGACTGAATCTCCCATAGCAACCCCCACAGGTAGGGATTCTCCAGTAAGTGGTGCTCGATCAATATAACCAGAACCATCCATGATACGGCCATCAACAGGGATGGTCTCACCACTACGTACTTCCACTTGATCACCCAATTGGAGAGTAGATACTGGAACCATTTCCGATTTATTCATAGGAGAATCAACAGTGATATTGTTCACTGGATTGAAGGCCATCAATCGATTACCTCCAGATTCAAATTGAGACGAAATTACAGAAAAAATGGCCTTTTTATCGGTGGCAACAATCCTTGCTTCATTTGGAAGGCGGTTAAGACCGCCTTGCATCGCTTCTCTTGCTTTGATAATCGCTCTCTCTTCAAGATGTGAAGCGAAGGCAACCAGACCTACAACCAACAATGCCTCCACATACTCCTGAAGTACAAGTGCCCCTACAACTGCAGCAGTCGTTAGGACTTGGAACGCAAGAATTCGATTCAGTAAACTGTTGAATGCCTCAGACATCATCGACCAACCCACAACGAACACAGACACAAAAGCGACTACTTCAGCGATATTCATCATGTTGCGAGATTCTAGGAATAGGATGATTCCTAATATCGGTATAGTCGCAAGAGCGCCAAGCAAACGCCATTGATCAGGACGGAGCGAGAGAGTTGGACTCATCGTCAATACCGGTTCAAGGCCGATAACCTCTCGAAGACCATTCATGAAATCGGTCATCGCCGTAATCTGATCTACTCGTTTAATCTCAATTCGTCCCTCGACCATCTGAACATCAAGCATACCGGGAATCTGCAAAAGTTCTCGGCGTAAGGTTCTACGATCAATAGTGCGCGCATTTTCAACCATTCTTGGCGTAACTCCTTGAATCACCTCCCATGGTCGATTCGGAGCATATCCAATACTATTCAGAATCCTTGAAAGACGAGCAGAATTCGTCTTTGATACATCGATATCTACACGGATGTTGCCTTCCATTACAGAAACGTAACATGATTTGACACCCCCTATCCTTGAGACGGCTCGAGTCGCTTTCGACGCACAATCCGGACAATCCATCCCTATTAGGTCCCACTCATAACATTGAACCCCTGAAGCCACCATCACAATAGAATCACTGTTGGCCTTGGCCTCACGGACAGCAGCGACATGTTCGACTTTTTTCGTTCTCTCCTGACGGATATCACTCGCCTTAGATTGAGCCGCACCACTAATTGAACCTGCAAATTGAGTGACTGATGTAAAAGCACGACTAAGATGCTCCATTAGCCCTTGGAACATCTCCTTCAAACTGACTCCGGGAGATTCGACGATTTCGGCGTCAAGAACAGTAGATTCAGAAGAAGTAACCATGGCTTCATCGACTACAGATTCAACTTCATCGTCTAAGAAGAGGTCCTCCGACTCCTCAACCATAATGGCATGTAAACAATTGCTGCATTTCAACATCTCCGCCACGGTTGATTGAAATCGGTTTAGAGACAATGGAGTTGTATGAGCACCCCGGAGTCACCTCTAACCAACGGTCGGCGCCCAGCGATGCTCATCTGTGATATCGATGGAACTCTAACCGATGAGCACTATGGTCTCCATCCCGATCTTCCTTGGGCTTTCCGTCAGCTTGAAGCTGCTGGAGTACCCGTCGCTCGAGCAACGGGGAATGTACGACCTGTTGCATGGGCACTCTCACGACACCTTGGCCTAACTGGCCCCCTAATCTGTGAAAACGGAGGCGTCGTCTGGGATTGGAGAAGAGGGAGTGATGTTCAATATCTGGCAGATGGAACTCGAGCACGTCTAGCATGTGAATGGCTTGCAACAAAAATTCCTGACCTTGATTCAGCGGGAATTTCATCCAATGCTTGGCGTGAATCTGAATGGTGCCTCTATACCCATGAAGACAATGAGGCGATTGAGAGGGAACTCGCCCACTCTGAATGGAACGATCTTGAGGTTGTACGCACTGGATTTGCAATTCATGTCAATGAACCAGGCATGAATAAGGGCGCAGGGATACGCCTTGCCCTCGATCCACTCGGGATAGACCCCATGGACTGTATCGGTGTCGGCGACTCCCCTAACGATTTGCCAATGTTTTCGACTGTGGGTTGGGCCGTCGCCGTGGGATCTGCATTCCCAGAAGTAAAGGCTGCAGCGAGTGCTATCGCGTCTGATGTCCTCATCGGTGGCCATGCTGTAATAGCCCTGATTGAAGAAATCCTGTCCCTTCCGGAGTGAGATCATGCGGACCGATCATCTTCCGTTTTCGATGCCGAATCGGCCCCATGCGCTAAACCAAGAATGGCGCCACCTTACCTTCCTCCATTGGAAAGTAAATCCAGAGAAACTAGCACCCTACATACCAGATGGACTAGATATCGATCTTCATGATGGCCAAGCCTATGTTGGTACAATTCCATTCTTGATGAAAAATGTTCATCCACGCTGGGCTTTCTCAATTCCAGGTATCTCGACGTTTCCGGAATTCAATATCCGAACCTATGTAAAAAATGGAGGTAAAGGAGGTGTCCTTTTCCTGACACTTGAGGCACAGAGCAGAATTACCTGTGCTTACGCACCTCGAGCGTATGGTCTCCCATATCAGTACTCAAAGGGTCGGGTAAAACTGCAAGGATCTACTCATCGGTGGGATACAAAACGAAAAGGAGGAACACATGGATTCTCTGGATTCTGTTCACCTAATGGAGAAGAGATGATGGCGGAAAAGGGATCGATAGAGGAATTTCTCTTCGAGCGCTATTCTCTGTACGTAGAGCATGCAGGAAATCTCTGCATCGCACACACACAACACAATCCATGGATTTACACTAATGGAGACGCCACTATTTTTGACAATACACTAACCGAGTCCTTCGACCTCGGGATTTCAGACCCTCTAAAGCCTGATCTTGTCCACATGTCTCATGGAGTTATGGTTCATACTTGGAACAACGAGGTGGTGCCAAGATGAAACAACTTGGAATTGAACGAGACGTCCTGCTTCTAGATGGGGATTGTGGATTGTGCCATCGGCTAGCACAATTCATCGATAAACGGAGAGCTACTGATGCCGATCTTGCGTATCGTCCAATCTTATCCAATGATGCACAAAAATTGATTGCGACATTTCCGGAAAAACAGCAGATTGCTGATACAGTTTACATTGTCAGGAATGGGAAGTCCTATATCCGATCAGCCGCCGGAATTCGTGCACTTCTATACATGAAATGGCACTGGAGAATATGGTTCCCATTAGTATGGTTGGTACCTTTACCTCTACGAGATATTGTCTATGTTTTAATCGCAAAGAATCGACATCGTGTATTCTCTAAACCCGATGTTTGCTCATTCCGAATAGATTGATTCCACCTTAAAACTAGAATTCTAGACCTCAAGCGGACCAGTAAAAACGTCACAAAACGATGTATGGCCAAAAAAGAAACACAAACTGTCCAATTAATTGTTCATTCATACTGAACTCTTTGATTCAACTGATAGTGATTACTCTTGGTATGACTGCCATCGCTTCAGCCGATCACAACACCGAATCTGCTTATGAGTTCAGCATCTCCCCTTCAGAAACCCATTTTGCAGATTATGTTTGCTCATTTGACTGTGGTTCTGAAGAACATGATGAATCTGACACAATCGAAATTAGAGGCCTAAATAGGGACATCTTGGGACTTACCATTCATAACACAGGTAACCCACATCTTGGTACACTAATCGTTCGCCATTACGATAATGCCGGAAACTTAGATGGGGAAATCACTGTTAATGCTAACAACGATAGAACCATGCAACTAAGATTCTGGAACAACCTTCCCGATATGCTAGAAATCAGTACGACTGATTCTGCCTTCGGAGATGGGGTTCGATATGAATTAGAATTCAATTGGGATACAACCCAACGAAATCAAGACTGGGATCAATGGATTGACGACGAGGATGATTGTCCTACCGTTAGTGGTGAATCCTATCGGGAGCTTCTAGGTTGTCCCGATACAGACGGAGATGGATGGGCAGATACCCATGATGTGTTTCCTGAAAATGATAAGGAATGGGCGGATTATGATGGAGATGGAATAGGAGATAATTCCGATATGTTTCCTGTTGACGATGGAGAATGGTGGGATTCTGATGGAGATGGAATAGGAGATAATTCCGATATGTTTCCTGAAGATAGTAGCGAATGGATAGACACTGACTTGGACGGAATTGGTGACAACGCAGATGTATTCCCAGAAGACGCTAGTGAGACTATCGATAGTGATGGTGATGGGTTTGGCGACAATATCGACAACTGCCCCTTTGAATATGGGACAAGTTCTGAATCTCCAGTAGGATGCCCCACTCAAGGTGGCGAGGAGCATGACAATATCAACGAGGAAAACGATAGCCTCTCTGAAACCCTGGAAGATACGTTTTCGCAGGATTCCGACTTGAATGCATATATCGATTCAAGCACTAATCTTGATGTTGGGGAAAAATCTGACTTCAATCAAATTCCGTCCCAAAACACTAGTACTCCGTTTAGAATGCTGACAATGGCATTGTTTGGAATCATACCAATTTCAGTTATCGGGATATTCTCATTTATGTCAGGCAAAAATTCAGAGCGAAATAGATCCCATGTTCGATTTGAGGAGATGGAGGAAGTTGTTCAAAATGCAAGAAATAATGCGAGAGAGTTAGAGCAATCACTACAAGATTCAGAGATTCGACGGACACAAATGGAGATTTGGATAGATGAGGCAAAGCGTGAGCTTGCTCCAGAGAATATCATCCTCAGGGCGGAGAATTATGTTCGAAAGATTAGTGATCAAAATACAAATAACAAAAATGAATTGGAACAAATCCAACATTCATTACGCACAACTAGAATAGAAAAGGAAGGGCTTGAACGAGAAATCGAAAACGAAAAGAGTGCTTTTGAAAGGAAGAAAAGGACTCGGCAGAGAGATTTAGAAGCCTTGCAGAAAGAACACAACGAAATTTCCGAAGAAATTGATCACATGAAGAATACTGAAGAATTGGTTGCTGAATTGAGAGAGTTGAAGCATATTACTGAACAGTGGGTGGATTCTGAAATCCCAGCTGAAATTGAAAGACTATTGATTCCATTATGGGGCGATATCGAAATCTAGTATAGGGGAGTGGAAAACGATGAGTAGAGATAAATTAGTGGGGGCAATTAGGCGCATTTCATTATTCAAAGAAATTCAATTTCGACGACCTGGCATTGAAGTCAAACCACAAAACTTGCAACCGGAACCCGAAGAAACTGTTCTTGAAACGTTCAAACGAACAATATTGGTACCAAGAGATGGATCAAATATCCAAATTTATGATAGGAGAGGCAATATTGTAACTCAAGAACGTTCTGAATTGTATGTTAGCCAAGTATTGTTCGCAATCATTGGTTGATGTTCATTTTCTAGGATTCTAGTTCTCTAGACATTCAGTCTAGCCGTTATGGGTTGATGCAGAACGAAAACATCCCCCAGAACACGAACAACAACCGCAATGCGGTGAATGTAGAGAATAAGAAGGCTAGCGGTAGCGAGG
>JAZADD010000061.1:0-9648 GCA_036124005.1 Thermoplasmatota archaeon | reverse complement strand
AGTGAACTTACATTGGATGATTGAGGGATTCCATGGGACTGTTCGACATTTTCCGATCCCGAATCAAGGATTTAGGTGATTCACTTGATGAGGATGCATTAACTGCAGACGAGGATACTACGGAAGCGAAGGCAGCCCTTTCAAAAAAAGAAGACATCATTGAACAGCATTCTGAGGCGAGCCCATCAATCCCCAAATCTGAACCTATCGAAATAGATGAAGATGATGAATGGGAAGATTGGGAGGATGAACCATCCACCATTTCTACAACAGAAAAAACTCTCCCTGAGCGCCGAATCGCTCGCGACATATCTGAAAGCGCGAGACCCAAAGGAAGTCGCGTAGACCTTCACGTTCTTCGTTCGACGACAGGACGCAATTTAGTTTCAGTACAGGATGCACCACGTGCATCTACCGGGTCTAGTAAGATAGACCTAGATTCAGGTGCAAGTCTTGAGATTGATCTTGGTGGAGGCATTGTTGAGACTGGTGGCCGAGTGATCAAAGATTCCTCAGCCCTTGAATCGTTACTCGAAGAAATGGAAATGATCCTCCTTGAAGCAGATATGGGTATTGAAGCCATTGACACTGTCTTAAATTTACTTAGAAACGAACTCATAGGGAGCCGCCTTCGTAAAGGTGCAAATCTTGCCAAAGTCCTCGAAGCCAGCCTGAAAAGAGCCCTCCGCTCTCTCCTACGTGCTGGATATTGGGATCTTGATGAGACAGTAAAACGCCTTTCAAAATCTGAAGAGGGGCCAGTTGTCCTCATGGTTGTCGGCGTGAATGGCGTTGGAAAAACGACTAGTGTGGCCAAGATGGCACATCGATTTACACAAGATGGCCACAATGTAGTCCTCGCTGCCGCAGATACATTTCGAGCGGGAGCAATTGATCAATTACAGATGCATGCAGATAGACTAGATGTTCGATGCGTCCGCAGTCAACGAGGCGGCGATCCAGCAGCCATAGCTCGTGACGCGATTGAATCTGCTAAGGCGCGAGGTGCAGATATTGTAATCGTTGATACGGCAGGTAGAATGCAAAATAAGACGAATCTAATGGAGGAACTTCGTAAGGTCCATCGCGTTTCTAATCCACATCTTGTCTTGTTCGTTGCCGATGCATTAGCAGGCAATGATGCAATCGAACAAGCAGTCGTCTTCCAAAAAATGCTTGATTTCGACGGTTTCTTTCTTTGCAAACTTGACACTGCGAAAGGGGGAGCAGCCCTCTCAATTGCACACATTACCGGCCGGCCAATTGTGATGGTTGGAGTAGGCCAGGGTTACGAGGATTTACACCCCTTCGATCCAGATTGGTTATTGGAGGAGATGTTCAGATGAATTCACCATTTGAAGATGAAAAATCCGAGCGGCTTTTTGGTTTGATTCAGATGCTTCAGAGAACTGCGCTTGTGAATATGGGAGGTATCCCTGATCATGAGGGCCAAATCCATTTCAATCTCGGTGAGGCAAAGGCTGCAATTGATGCGATTGATGCGATTTATGAGAAGACTACAGGCAACCTATCCGATTTGGAAATGAACTTGTTGCGTGGAACATTATCAGAACTTCGAATGATATTCGTTAAGGCACCCGAACAACAGGCTGCGATTGAAGCTGAAATGAAACGCCAAGAGGAACTACAGAAGACCTTCACCGATCCTGCTGGCGCTCCGAGTGAAATTATCCACACAGACGCCCCTTCCGAAGAGGAATGACCGCGCCCTTCATGTGTGCGTCCTTATCCTTTAGAGTCATGACGACAGAACTGCCCAGCGCACTCGTCATTGTGAATGAACGGAATGCGCATCGCCGCATCACCGATTTACTTCGTCGTCGCGGCCACATGATTGAAGACCAGCCAAACGGAGATAGGGCTGTAGATACATATGTCAAGATGCGACGCGAATCTCCCACAGTTGTTTTTCTATCATTAGATGTTGCAGGTCCCTTGAATGGACATCTAGTAGGTCTTGAGATTCGAGAGTCTGACCCCAATGCACGTTTAGTGTATATTTGTTCTAGAATTCGACGATCTATGGCCGAAGATGTTGCTTACAGTGCGGGAGCGGTTGCTATTCTACAAGTGCCATTCACCATGTCTGATATTGAAGATGCTTGGGAACAAATAATGGGGCCCGTGCCAGAGGCCCCCGGTCTTGCAGATCTTGACGAACTCTACCCAGATTTGCGCACTATCGATGGTGATGAGGTAGTATCGGTCGAAGAAATCGCCCCATTACCAATCCCAGAAAATCTACCACCTCCACCCGAACCCCTAATGCCAATCAACCCAGTTCAAGCGAAAAAGAAGAAACGACGCTTACCCCGCTTTCTTTTCTTAATTGCAATACTTGGTGGGATTGGAGCCGTTGTTTATTTCCAACAAGATTCCATTATGCAATTACTACCCTAGTTCATTGATTCGTTAATTGAGAATCAACATCTTCAGAATCTGCAATGTAGGGAGTATAAGGAATGATTTGACTTCCCTCTGGGAAGTGATTCAAAACTTCAGATCGAATATTTCCCACATTCAAAATCCCTACATCGCCCTCATCCAACATTTTTTCCAATCTCAACGATCGCCCCCTCATCCAAAGAAGTCCCATGAGTATTACAACAAAGAGAATGAGAACAAGCCCCCATCCAATCAGGCCAGCAATATCCATCTACTCACCTATCGAGTAGTGCTTGCCAAGAGATTCGCGCATATTCAGCAGCAGCAACCCTTCTATCCTGACTTTGATGAATTCCAGAACCAACAATCAAACAATCAGAACCAGCTAGTACGGCTTCACGGGGGTGCCCATATCGTTGGCCCGCAACACCATCTCCTATAGTGAGATTAATTCCAGGCGTCCAAATCATTCGGTTTGAACCAACGATTTCCCTCAGTGCTTGGATTGCACTAGGGTCACTCCCATTCCCAATGTATCCAAGAACCCCCTCTTCCTTATTTCCAAGATTTACTACTGTTTTCGTATATTTTTCATCTAGGAGATTCCCACGACTCGACATTTGGGCTAGAAGAAGCACACCTCCATCTCGTTCTACATCACTCCATCCATCTTGCAAACCTTGTATGATATCTGGGCCAGATATTAGGTGGGCAGTAACGATATCTGCCCAGGAACGAATATCGAATGCACCAGCCATTTGTTGTCGACTGACTCTACCAATATCAGCAAATTTCCTATCTTCCCAAATCGCTACACCTTGACTTCTTGCTTCGTTGCATATACGCATCCACCCCTCAATATTCCAGTCATTGACAATGTCGACATGAAGCTTCAGGCACGCAATATAAGGTCCAACTTCAGCAATTAGTGCACTAATCTCATCCATTGTACGTAAGTCGGCAGCTAGACAGACCAACGTTTCTTTTTCTACTACTGTTGTCATGTAGCGGCGGGCAAATGCACTTTGATTTGAGGACCATAAATCACCCCAAATCTCCCCTGACATACTCCCCGCCTGTTTCGTTCTTCTGAACGAGGGACTATATCGGATTCCATTTAATTTTGACTTAATGTCGAATGTTGGGCAATTAGATCGTATCATCAGGGGTTCGGCAGGAATTTCCATTGCGTTCGCTGAATTAACTGGTTTTTTAGGAGCAATTGAGGTAATATTCGAGATATTTGCACTCGGATTAGCGATATTCTTGACACTTACATCCCTCATGGGTTATTGTCCATTTTATCCAATCCTTGGTATCAGCACCTGTCCAGTTGAGATTAATGAGGTTCAAAATAATCCTGAATTATCTTGATACAGTTCAAGAACAACCACTAGGGGGCTGTAGAGTATGGGTGATGATTTACTGCCTGAAATGTCAGAATCATCATGGATTCAAGTTCGGGGGGCTAGAACTCATAATTTGAAGAACATCGATGTTGACATTCCTCGTGATAAATTTGTAGTTATTTCAGGAGTGTCAGGTTCTGGGAAATCGAGTCTTGCTTTCGATACACTCTATGCTGAAGGTCAACGAAGGTATGTGGAAAGTCTAAGCTCCTATGCACGACAATTCCTTGGCCAGATGAAAAAGCCTGATTGTGATACTATTGACGGCCTTTCCCCTGCAATCAGCATCGATCAAAAACAAGGCTCCCATAATCCCCGCTCAACCGTTGCAACAGTAACGGAAATTATGGATTATCTCCGTCTTCTTTGGGCTCGAATTGGCCGTCCGCATTGCCCAGAATGTGGCATTGAAGTTGCGAGGAGGACAGTCCAAGAAATTGTAGACGATGTGATGTGGCGATTCGAAGGCCATGCAATTGCCATCTGGTCACCTGTAATTCGAGATCGAAAAGGCACTCACATCGATCTTCTTCGAACTTTGATTGAACAAGGATACACCTCGGGGCGGATTAATGGCAGAAATACAGAATTTGAAGATGCGCCCGAACTCGAGAAAAATTTACGTCACAATATCGACGTACGACTTGACCGCCTTCGCCTTTCAAAGACAAATAGACAACGCCTCACAGAAGCAGTCGATGCAGGATTACGGCTTGGAGGGGGAGCGGTAGCGATTGAATCTTTGAGTGGGATACAAGATTCAACGAAAGTAGAGAGCCCCAAGTCTAGTGAGACAGAACCCGGTACAGTGACTCCATATTCAGAGGAGTTTGCATGTCCAACCCATGGGGCCTTTCTTCCAGAGATGAGCCCCCGAATATTTTCTTTCAACAATCCCTTAGGGGCATGTCCTGGATGCCAGGGTCTAGGGGTGCAACGAAGTTTCAGTGAAGAATTAATCATCGATTCACAATTGTCTGTCGAAGAAGGATGCGTCACACCATTTCGTCTTTCTATGCATTCTAATTGGTATCGTTCCCAAATGCTACAGGTTTGTGAGTACTATGGGATTGACTCTACCCTTCCCTTTCGTGAGTTAGATGATGATGCTCGGGATATTCTTGTTCATGGAAGTGGCTCAACCGTAATCCATTTTCATTATGAATCTGAACGGGGGTCTACATTTACTTCTGCAAAACCCTGGGAAGGAATTATCCCACGTCTTAGAAGACAGTTGACAGATACGTCCTCAGAAAAAACACGCTCGCGTCTAGCGACCTACATGAATGACGAACCATGTAGTGAATGCGAGGGCCGTAAATTGAATCGTGCTACATCTATGGTAACTGTAGGTGATGTGACACTACCAGAACTTTCCTCGTGTTCTGTTCTTGAAGCTCTTGCAGTTGTTCAACATTGGCGAAGTGAAACAATAGATCCAATTTGGCTTGAACTCGAAAAGGATGCACCAGAGGGGGAGGTGTTGGGTGCTACCAAATTACTTACTGATCGCGACCTCCATATAGGTCGAGAAGTGATTAAGGAAATTGAGAATAGGCTACGATTTCTTGCACTAGTAGGTCTCGATTATCTCACAATGGATCGTCGAGCAAGTACACTAAGTGGAGGTGAAAGCCAGAGAATTCGTCTTGCGAGCCAGATTGGAACGAGATTGACTGGTGTAATGTACGTACTCGATGAACCGAGTATAGGATTACATGCAAGGGACAATGCTCGCTTACTCTCCACCTTACGCGAACTCACAAACATCGGAAACACTCTCTTAGTTGTCGAGCATGACGAAGAAACCCTTCGGCAGGCTGATTGGATTGTAGATTTGGGCCCTGGAGCCGGCCGAGAAGGTGGTGAGGTTGTGGCAAACGGCCCCTTGGAAGAAGTTCTTGAGAGTGAAACAAGTCTAACAGGAGCATATCTCAGTGGCCGTAACAAAATTCCCCTGCCTAAAACACGCACTAAACCGGGTGAAAATTGGGTAACAATTCACGGTGCTACACAAAATAATCTAGCCGAAATCAACGTCCGTTTGCCATTAGGTTGTTTTATTGCCATTACAGGAGTATCTGGTTCTGGAAAGTCTTCACTAGTTACTGGCATACTCGCACCTGCATTACTTCGATCCCTACATCGTTCAGATGCTAATCCTGGCCGACATCATAGTATTGATGGAATTGAAAATGTGGATAAAGCGATTGTAATTGATCAGACACCCATTGGCCGTACACCCCGTTCTAATGCTGCCACTTACACTGGAGCCTTCGATTTGATTCGCGCTTTATTTTCCGAAGCCCCACTTTCAAAGGAAAGAGGATACACACCAGGCACCTTCTCATTCAATGTTCGCGGCGGTCGTTGTGAAGCTTGCAAGGGCGGGGGCTCAATCAAATTGGAAATGAATTTCCTTCCAGATGTTTGGATTGAATGTGAGATTTGCAAAGGCACCCGGTATACCCGTGAAACACAAGAAGTACTTTGGAAGGGACACTCAATCCACGATATCCTTCAGATGACAATTGAGGATGCTGCAACCTTTTTCTCAAACCAGAGAAAGATTCACCGCATTCTCAAGACACTTGTCGATGTGGGTTTAGGCTACATCCGATTAGGTCAGCCGGCCACTACATTATCTGGGGGGGAGGCTCAACGAGTCAAACTTGCTACAGAACTTCATCGCCCCCCGAAGAAGCATACATTCTACATCCTCGATGAACCAACAACGGGACTTTCAATGGCGGACGTTCACCAATTAATTGGCGTCCTCCTCAGACTTCGTGATAACGGACACACAGTTCTCGTAATCGAACACAATATGGACGTAATCAAATCCTCTGATTGGATTATCGATCTCGGTCCTGACGGAGGAGATGGAGGGGGCACAATCGTTGCAGAAGGCACCCCTGAACAGGTTGCTAAATCCAAGAATTCCTATACCGGACAGCATCTTGATTTGATGCTGTAAATCGATAGGATGAGGTTTAAGAAAGACACCCAACAGAGCCGGAGTGATTGTTATGGGAATCGGAATCGAGCCAATGGGAGAGATGGTGCTGCTTCAGATGGAAGCCGCCCCTGAGAAAACACAATCTGGTCTTCTTCTACCAGAGGAAGCACGTGAGAAGATGACAGTAGGTCTTGTGGTTGCTGTAGGGCCAGAGGCCGAACACATTGCTGCCGGAGATCGTGTAATCTACCGGCAATACAGCGGCACGAAAATTGAGTGGCTCGGTGTTGAATACCTTCTAATCAAGTCCGAGGACCTTCAAGCGAAAGTCAACGAATGAAACAAATGTGGAGATGACAAGTATGGCGAAACAGATGTTGTATGGAGAAGAAGCGCGACGTAAATTACTCGACGGGATCGATGCAGTTACGAATGCGGTTAAGGTGACCCTTGGGCCTGCTGCTAGAACTGTTGTCCTAGAGAAATCATGGGGTAGTCCAACGATTATCAATGACGGCGTAACCATTGCAAAAGACATCGAATTATCCGATCCCTTTGCGAACATGGGTGCGAAATTAGTCCAAGAAGTTGCTAGTAAGACACAAGATAATGCAGGCGACGGTACATCTACAGCATCCATTCTTGCTCAAGCATTGTGTCACACAGGACTTCGAAACGTCACCGCAGGAGGGAGCCCGGTTGAACTCAAGGCTGGTTTTGATGAAGCAATTGAAGCTGTAGTTGAGCAATTGAAAGGAATGGCCGAACCTGTAGAGGACTCAGGCACTATTCGCCAAGTTGCTACAATTGCTGCCAATAATGACTCATCAATTGGCGAACTCATTGCAGAAGCAGTCGAGGCAGTGGGCCAAGAAGGCGTCATTACTGTCGAGGAAGCCAAGTCCGCTGAAACAGATCTCAAAGTAGTCGAAGGAATGGAAGTCGACAAGGGCTACATTTCCCCCTATTTTATCACAGACCGTGAGCGCAAGGAAGCAGTTCTTGAGAACCCGATGATACTCATTACCGATCAAACCATCAATAGCGCACAAGATCTTCTACCAAGCCTTGAAGCGAGTATGCAACAAAAGCGACCATTGCTAATCATCGCGAAGGATATTGAGGGCGAGGCACTTGCTACTTTAGTTCTGAATGTTGCAAGTAAGATTGTCAAAGCAGCCGCAATCAAAGCTCCAGGTTTTGGAGACGAGCAGGGTGAGCTTTTGGAGGATATTGCAATTCTCACTGGAGCTTCAGTTCTTGCAAAAGATCGCAGTGCAGATATCAAAACTCAGGGCCCAATGTCACTTGGAGGCGCCGAGAAAGTCATTCTTGCTAAGAATAAGACCACTTTTGTAGGTGGAGAAGGCGATAAAGATCAGATTAGCGAACGTGTTGAACTACTCCGTAGCCAAGAAAAAGTTGCCACATCAAAGTGGGATACTGAGAAAATGCAGAAGCGTATTGGGAAAATGACCGGGGGCGTCGCCGTACTTCGTATTGGTGCTGCCACAGAGACTGAGATGAAAGAGAAGAAGGCACGTGTGGATGATGCACTGAATGCAACACGGGCTGCAATGGCTGAAGGAGTTGTAGTCGGTGGAGGTGTTGCCCTTCTTCGTGCTCGCAGTGTTCTTGATGATTTGAAAGCCAATAATTCAGGCGATCGCGCTATTGGAATCTCTGCAGTATACGACGCTCTTTCTGCTCCAGTTCGTCAGATTAGTGATAATGCAGGACAAGAAGCTAGTGTGGTTGTTAACACAATTCTTTCCAATGATTCAGCCTCCTTTGGCTACAATGCTCGAACAAATGAATACGTTGACATGCTTGAAGCCGGTGTAATTGACCCAGTCAAGGTCACGAGAAACGCTCTCCAGTCTGCTGGCTCAATCGCAGGTTTAGTGCTCACAACTGAGACATTAGTAGCTGACGAGCCACAGCCAGATTCAGGCCCAGATATGCCCGATATGGGTGGCATGGGCGGCATGGGCGGTATGGGCGGTATGGGTTTCTAAAATCCAAATTGAAGCCGCATTCTTGATGGATGGCCAGTGAAGGCACCAGTTCGATGACTGGATTGTACCACGTCGAGGTCCTTCCACGCATTGGCAAGGGACTTATCGATAGCCGGGGCGAATCCATCCGACGTCAATTGATGACAGATCACGATATTATGGTTACAGAGGTGCGTAGCACACTAGGTTATCTTGTCAAAGGCGAATTGGATACAACGTCACTCAATCGTGCTGCGGATGAATTGTTTTCAGATCCAGTACTTGAGCATGTGACTGTTGAGACATCATTTCTAGATAATGGTGCATTTGACAATTCCCCGGATGTTTCCATATTGATAGGATTCAAACCAGGTGTTACAGATAATCGTGCTCAAGCAGCATTAGACGGTTTCAGGACGTTATTTCCTGAGCAAATCGGTGTCGAGATATCTACGACTCTCGGGATACATTTCTGGGACGTTCCATCAAATGTTGATGCTGATTGGCTAGCAGGGCAACTCCACAACCCACTCATTGAGCGTGCTGTAATTGCAGATCGTAGAGGGATACGAAATGACCCATGGCCGAAACTATCCTTCCCAGAACGCCCCCCATTGGATTCCACAGAACCGAAAATCATCGATTTAGAAGTATCCGATGAACACTTGATTGAAATTAGTGAAAAGGGGTTATTGGCACTGAATCTCATTGAAATGAAGGCAATTCAGGCACATTATCGCAACCCAGAGATACAAAAAGTTCGATTATCGAGAGGTTTACCGCCAAACGCTCCAACTGATGTTGAATTAGAATGTCTTGCCCAATCGTGGTCTGAACATTGTAAGCACAAGATATTCGCAGCACATATCCACCACGT
>JAZADD010000060.1:0-25679 GCA_036124005.1 Thermoplasmatota archaeon | reverse complement strand
TGACGACAATGATTCACGAGTCGATGTGGATTGGGACCAGATTGAAGACAATGAGCTAAGCTCAGATTGGGATAGTGATAATGATGGCATTCTCGATGAAGATGACAAGATTCCTACGCGTGTCAATATGAGTATTCCTGGAACAATGTGGATGGATGGTAGGAAGGCCGCCATCTTTTCAGGTTCGGTTTCATGGCTCGATCCTGCGTTGGGTCAATTCGTTCCAGCACCTAACTTGCCGGTGCAAGTCACAATTGAATGGGCCGCGAATGGTACCGAGGCGGTGCAGACCATTGACGTTCTATCCTCGCAGTTTGGTGGATTTACCGTGGGCCAATTCCTACTTCCAGAGGACCTTGATGTAGGACCAAATACAACCTACAATGCCTATGCAGAGGTCACAGAGATGTTCATTCATGATGGCAGCACTTCTGAGATGTATCCTCTTGAGATTCGAGCGAACACCACCTTCGACTATGTCGCTCCAGAGTACTTACGAAGTGGTGAAAACCCCCTATACCTTGATTTCAAGACTCATTATTCCGCAGATTGGGATCGTGGAATATTCAACAATCGAATCAAGTATGCTCCGGTTTCCTTCGAAGTTTCTGGAGGCCCATTTGGTGATCGTCAGAATCCATCCACCTTCGATGGCGCAGGTCAAGGATTCCGTGCAGACCGTGGCGGCTATGTCTCGTTGACATTTGTTCAGAATCAAGGCGCTCAGGGCGAATGGAAGCAAGTACGTTACAATGCTTCACTCAACAATGGTCCAGGCACAATTCCTGGCGGCTATGAGGAAATTATCTGGAATGGTTTCCTGAATGATCATGATGTTGTGGGCACCTATGTGTACACAAACACCACTCTACCAAAGGGCAATTACGAGTTCAATGGCGAAGTCAACATGTCATATGCTGGTACCAATGAGTGGCCATTCCCATGGCTAGAGGGTGCTGAGACCGACACATTCGTGATCAAATCAGTGGAACGCATGTTTATTGGTTCACGAATCATTGTCCCATCGCACAATCCAGTATTCTTCTGGGATGCACAGCAGTTTACAGGAGCTTATTTCGGTGCATGGCGTCCAATGTTTAGCGAAGCAGGATTGGTTAATGCTGGCTATGATACAGACATGAACAATCAGATTTCATCTTCGGAGTTTGCAGCTGTATCTTCGGGCCGACAGTATGCGGTTCTTTGGAACGATAACCCCGCAGATCTTCCACTTGGCGATGCATCGGCAAATATCGATTCACCATTGCGTGACTTCGTTACTACGAACAGTACTCATTGGTTCGTATCAATGGTAAATGGGGCCGATTCAAATGTGCCACCTTGCGGCCCAGTCGATCCATTGGACCAGAATAGTCCAATTCGTTGTGAGATAGTTCCAGAAATGAATACTGGCGAAACATTCGGAACAATTGGTGACGTGAAGAATCGTACCTTAGTACCTTGGACAGATGGTGCTACAGTTTTGCAGGTAGATCTAGACCAAGACAGTGTCTTTGCTGGTAGTCGTGAGAGTGTGAATCCGAAATATCCTGCTTTATCCGGAGGACTTGCAGTTATGGATTTCAACTGGACTTGGCGCACTGAATACCAAGCTTTGACTTATGGAGTAAAAGTCGACTTTGTTGATTCCAATTTCTTCTTCACAGGTAATCAGACATACACACTTTCACCCACTGGTGCCCATGTGAATGTTTCAGTGGTTGGTACAACCGACTTCCAATTGAATACAGTTCCAGTGCTTTATCGTGGTATGAACACCACGCTTGAAGCACGTCTGATTGACAATTCACTCCAACCAGTTCCTTTCCAGCCTGTGAATTGGACTTGGTCTGCTAATGGTACATCTGGCCTTGCACAAACTGATGTGAATGGTGTGTTCAAGATTCCACTGAATATTAGCAAGGATCACCTCCTCGGCAATTTCTCGATGACGTTCGGATTCCCAGGAACACAACGCCTGAAGAGTTCGAGTGTAACTCAAGCACTTTGGGTCGTTAGTCGAACTTTCATCAATCTTGAAGCAACGACATCCGGAGAACGTTCCAGTGGTGATGTTTGGTCAGTATCAGCTCAAGTTACTGATGATAATCGAACCCCAGCAATTCGCGACCTCGGGCAAGCCCTCGACGGTATTGGTGAAAATGGTGGACGAGTGTTACTAATCTTCGAAGGAACCGACTTCGATAACCGACAGCATCGGAGAATCATTGCAGAACTGACACCCAATGCCGGTTCTGTATATCATGAGATGCTATTGAATCCACAGTTACTGAAAGACGACCCCGAATCGTTCCTCCCAGATGGTTTTGGACCAGTCAATGTAATCCTTCGATTCGAGGAGAATTTGCCTCATGAAGGATGTGTTGCTCTTGAGGAATGGATGCTCTCTATGCAGGGTGCATGGGACCCATGTACATCGATTCCTAACAATGAACACTTCCGACGCGAATTGCAGTACAATGTTGATGGATTCTACCTCAGAGGCAGAACTACATTGGATGTAGATGACCAGATTGTCTACACCAGTGAGGTTAATCCCGTTACAGGAGAAGTTGTTGAAAAGCCAATGACTGTTACAGGTCGTCTGACTGATGAACTCGGTGGAAATCTCTCCAACCGTGATATCCAGATTAGCTATCAGATGACAGGATCTGCGGCTGATGTGCCACAATGTGAAGCAGGACGAACCGATCAAGAAGGATATTTCGAGATTGATTGCCCATTGAACGGCGTCTTCGCAGGTCAGGCACAAGTCACTGTCCGATACAATGCCGATTTGAATAATGACGGCTACCGTTTCAAGGACGCT
Organism: Thermoplasmatota archaeon; assembly: GCA_036124005.1. GTDB lineage: Archaea > Thermoplasmatota > Poseidoniia > Poseidoniales > Thalassarchaeaceae > MGIIb-N2. The sequence goes on along the minus strand of JAZADD010000060.1, from coordinate 22,849 downwards.
ACCGTAATCAAGAATTTCGCAGTATTCTCGAACAGCACTCTGAATATCGAAGAAGTGGGACCATTCCTTACAGATGTCGATCGATACGTCTTCGCTGGTAATGGAACAAGTATCCCAGTTCTCTACCTCAAGGAACCGTTCCATGTTCATGCTGCACTTTCCCAGAGTAATGGGAACATGCTCGGTGGACGTTGCCTGAACATTTACCTCAGTCCCGAGATTAACCCGCGACCAATTGCTTCTGCAGTTACAGATGATGCAGATGGCCGCATTGAGTGGTATTCTGGAGATCCAGAACAGAATCCAAGTCGCCGAGGCGTCGAACCAATTGGAGGACAAGGGCTTGAAGGATTCCGAACTCTCCGTGTTGCTTACGAGCCTAAGATGGAAGTTAGTGGTGGCTGTGGACAAGAAGCGAACGCTGTAGTCAACGGCTCACATATGGATATCACAGTACTCGTACGTAGTCGTGTTGACATTATACTGAAGGATACTTGGTCTAAGGCAGACGGCTACCAACCAGATGAGTGGGTCAATGGTACTGTCCAGGTAATGCGCGATCGCCTTGATGTGCCAGTATCCGGTGAACAAGTGATGTTCATCCGTGAGTACTGGAATGGTACGGATTGGGTACTCGAGCAAATTGATTTCGCGACAACACTCGATAACGGAGAAGCGTCTTTCGCTTGGCAGTATACTGCAGAGGAAGTAGCAGGTACTGACAAGACTGCAGTCGGAGGTAAGTGGCGGATTCTTGTGCAGTTTAGGGACTCTCCACTCTTTGAGCAAACATTCCTCAATAACACACCAGAGATTGTTCTTGGTGACGAGCCAATGGGTGAACAGACCAGTGGATTATTCACAGCTCAGGTAATGCTTCCACTCTTGATTGCTCTACTACTTGCAGCAGTAATTGGTGCTGTTATGTATCGTAATTATCAGGAACGCCGCCGCATCGAGATTCTCCGCGGTATCTTGACAGATTCTCTAATGTCATTGCGCGCTTCTAACGAGTATATCCAAGCAATCTTTGATTGTTGGAAGCAACTAGTATCGTTCTTCCGAAGTAAGGGCGCGATGAAGAAGGTCTACGAGACTACACGTGAGTTTGAGGATGCAGTTAACCGCATGCTTGGAGGCATTACGCCACCTCACGAGTTGGATGCATTCCTCAGCCTCTTTGAAGAAGCACGGTATTCCGATCATGAGATTGGCGCTGCTCAACGCGATCGTGCAATTCAGACATTGCAAGCTGTGGTAAACAGTCTTACCTTGGCACTTGGTGAGACACAACTTGTGAGAGGTGCTGACGAAGGCAGCCGATACGAGAATCTGACGAAGGCAGGCGAATTCGTTGATGCGGATGGCGAACTACGTCAGGCCGGTATCGGTGAGGAAGGCGCAGATAATTTCTCCCTGTGAATTTTCTTTGTTAGCATGAGGGCTGGGACCCACCAAAGGGTAGCGATAGCTCTAGGAGTCACAGGATACGAAATTGTATTGTATCAATACTGGTGTAAAAAGTAAACTTAACTACGCCAGGTAGACCGGCTAACCCTAGGTAAACTGCAAATCCGCCTCTGAAACGAAGATTTTCCATCTTTTTTATATATGAAAATTCGACAGAAACTATCAATCCTTGTAAAAAGGAGGAGGCAGAAAATATGACTGAAACTGTTGATGGTAAAATGATGACGAACGAATTCTTGGGCTCACTTGCCGTTGTGTATTTCATGACGAGCATGGCAGTCGGGAGTTCTGGAGTGACGAACGCAATGGCTGCGGGCCTTGTTCTTGCGGTGATGATGATGACGCTCTCAGGCGCTATGATTCTCCCGTGGATCACCCTCGGTCGAGTGATGAAGCAGGAGATGGACTGGCAGACAGGTGTGCTGGCTTGGCTCATGCAGATTCTAGGTGGAGTGGTTGCTTACTCGATTGACTGGTGGGTCATGAAGGGTCAGGGACACGATGCAATGGTTGAGGCAACGTTCACGACGTACCTCTCGAACTTCTCTCTAGATGCTTCGGTGATTCTGATGACATTCATCGGTGCATTCCTACTGATGATGGTCTGGTCTCGCCTCGGTGGCGGATGGGCAATGGGTATCTTCGCTTGGATGCTTATGTCCGGCGGTATCGATGTGGTCAGTGCTGGCGGTGTTGGCGGCATGATTGTCACCGCATCATACGGCACAGACGCGATTATCCAGGTCCTCGGCATGATGGTCCTCGGTGGAGTTGGAGCTGCAGCATGGCTCTACTTCGACGAGATGGTCCTCTCTGCAGAAGATGCTGGAAAGGCTCGCGAAGCATCCGAATGATCCCTGCCGCTCCGGTGGTTGTGGAATTACAGTCCTTTGGACCCAATGACATGAGGTGAGAGGCGGCTCCGGCCGCTTCTCCCTCTATCCCTCGGGATGAGGGATTGGCTCACGCCTTTCCTTCATCCGGGACCCTTTTTCCCTTCTTCATTCGGCGAATGAGTCATTTGACAGTCTTTCGTCCCCAGCATAATGTCACGCTGGATTTATCTCGGCCTTGCAATTGTATCCGAAGTTACTGCAACAGCATCTTTGAAGGCCACGGAGGGGTTCACTAATCTCCTTCCATCAGTGATTGTTGTAATTGGTTATTGCTCCGCTTTTTACTTCATGTCCCTTACATTAGATACAATTCCCGTAGGAATGGTTTACGCTATTTGGTCAGGTGCTGGCATAGTTGGGATAGCTTTAGTGTCCTACATTTTGTATGGACAAAAACTAGATTTTGGTGCGATTATTGGGATGTCGTTAATCGTTGCAGGGATTCTTGTAATGAGGCTATTCAGCGATGCTTCTTTCGAGTGAATTCAAATCATGTTGCCCTTAGCATCGAGAACTTCGACTGTAAGTCCGGCTTCATCCACTTGAGAGGTGATTTCGTTGTGTAAGGAGTCGCTGAACTCATCGAGACTTGCGAGAATCGATCCAGAGTTAGGATCGACTAAGTCATCGATTAGATGATTCAAGACACAAGATACACCGTAAGATTGCCCTGTGCGGAAGGCATGGTCCAAATCTCCCGGTTCTGCCTCTTCTGCTTTGGCTCGAAGGGTAACTGCTTGGACATACGCTGAAAGCGCTCCATATAGGGAAGTCATTGCAGCGGACACTTCTTCAGATGCCCCAAGAAGTGCTTGCACTTCGGCCATTGCTGCTTCTTCACATTGTTTCAGCAGCCGATGAGTTGCCACGACATCGGTTGTATCGCCAGTCATCGCCTCGGTCATCAGGTCCATCCAGTTGCTCATGAAACGCACAGGGAGGGCTGGACGAATGAATCATTCCCTCCTTTCCTGGCTTTCATCCCTAGGAGCCGTCTTGCTTTTTCGCTCAAAGGGTTCATATCGGAAGGGTCGGTCGCCCGAATCCCCAATACATCGAGGGAGTCACATGGCAAGACAAAACACGAAGACCAATGAGGGCCTGGTGGAGCTCATCTCCGACCTTAAGGCTCAGACTCGGTCCACTGGTGCTGCACTGTGGCGAGATGTTGCGAATCGACTCGAAAGGAGTCGAAAGAACTGGGCCGAGCCCAATCTGAGCCGTCTGGAGCGGCACATGCCTGAGGATGCAACTGTTCTTGTGCCTGGAAAGCTCCTTGGTAGTGGATTGGTTTCCGGCAAACGCACCGTCGCCGCCTACAGTGTGAGTAGTGGTGCCCGGGTTAAGATTGAACAGGCAGGCGGGCGTGTAATCACGATTCGCGAGCTGATGAACGAGAATCCAAAGGGAACGGGGGTGCAAATCCTTGGCTGAGATGACTTATGTCTACGATGCATCTGACAAGGTGCTAGGCCGTTTGGCTAGCCATGTCGCAAATCAGTTACTTTCGACTGCTAAAGCAGGTGATGGTGCTCGCGTCATTATTGTTAACGCCGAGAAGGCTGTTGTAAGTGGTAAGAAAACGGAAGTATTCCGTGATTACAAATCCAAGCGAGAACTAAACCACCCACGCAAGGGTCCATTTTTCCCACGTATGCCCGACAAAATTCTGAAGCGAACAGTTCGTGGTATGCTACCTTACCAGAAGTCTCGTTCAGGCCGCACTGCTCTACGCAATCTTCGCGTAGAAATTGGAACACCCAGTAACCTCAAAGGTGACCTTCCTGACGGCCACGAGTGGGGCGACACCTCAAAGTTCGATCGCGGCCTTCCAAACAGTTTCGTTCGTTTGGAAGATATCTCAGAATCACTTGGTGCGGACATCACACGTTTTGGAGGTGAGGCTTGATGGCAGCTCGTCGTAGTAAGAAGAAGACTTCAGTCCAATCTAGTGGCAAGCGCAAGACAGCGATTGCTCGTGCCAGTGTCAAGAAAGGTAAGGGCCGAGTCCGAATCAATGGTAGCCCCATTGAGATTATGCAGCCTGACATGGCTCGGATGAAAGCCATGGAACCACTTGCAATTGCCGATGCGATGGATCGCCTTGCAATGGCCGATATCAATATCTCCGTTGAAGGTGGTGGAACTATGGGCCAGGTTGATGCAATTCGAACTGCGATTGCTCGCGGCCTTGTGTTCTGGAATGATGGCGCAGACGGCGAAGACGAAGAACTCCGTGCTGAATATCTGCGTTTTGATCGCAGCCTACTCGTAAACGATCCCCGGCGCAAGGAGCCCAAACATCAAATGGGACGTGGCGCACGGAAAAAGAAACAGAAGTCATACAGGTGATTTAAGATGCTCATTCCAGTTCGATGTTTTAGTTGTGGTAAGGTAATCGGTCACCTTTGGGACCGGTATGTGGAGCGCATAGAAGCAGGCGAAGATGCCGGAGAAGTGCTAACAGATTTCAAAGTCCACCGTTATTGCTGTCGCCGAATGTTTGTTTCTCACGTGGATTTGATTGACGATATCGCGCCATTCAGCACTGCGCGGGAGTTTTGATCTAAGCCATTCAGCTTGGAATCACGGGTCCGTGGGTTAGCTTGGCCTATACTTGGCGGCTGGGGGCCGTCAGACCCCGGTTCAAATCCGGGCGGACCCACCATCTTGGGATTTGACGAATCAACGGCATGGATAAGAGAGAGGCCATACATCCTCCATGTATGAGGCGGGCCACATCCATTCTCCTGGGACTTCTCTTCCTAGGCCTATCTACGGCTCCAATGCTGAGTGTCAATGCTTCCCAGACTATCACAACGAACACAGTATGGTCTGGCTCCCATGTTGTGGATCAATCAATTACGATTGCTCAAGGGGCGACATTAACCATCGCTGCCGGCGCGGATATTGATGTCAAGGAAGATGTTGCAATCACAATCCAAGGGAATCTAGTCATTGAAGGAACAGAGGCGAATCCATCCGAAATATATGGTACGTATCGCTATCCAACCAGCGACCGTCCAGTGTGGCAAGGTTTTCGAGTGGATTCAACCGGCTCTGCGACAATTGGCCAATCTGTGATTACACATTCACGTGGAGGATTTGATGTGGCTGGTGATTTATCGATTTCCTCTGGAATGAGCCCCCTCGTTGAAGGCGCTCAGATTGGTTATCGAATCGATGGGGGATCTATGTCCGTTCCTTCGGATTCGAGTTTACGTTGCTCAGATTCTGCGATTGCCTGTTTGAGCCTTGCATCAACTTCAATCGAAACTCCTCTTGTCGAGGCTGTAAATTCCTCTGCAATCGTGTTATTGAATTCTGGTGGAAATCTCACCGTATCGGAACTTATTGGAGATGATATTGGCATAGGTGTTCAGATTCATGGTGGTTCAAATCTTTCAGTAAATCACCTCAATTTGACTGATGCGAATGTTGGTGTATCACAGACAGGAGCTGCAGATACATGGATTGGCTCGATTCACTTAACAGGTGAAAACGGTATCGTAGTTGATTGGTCCTCATCTTCCGGGGCGGTCATTGATAACATTGCAACTGCTCCAGGAGCGACGGTTCGAGAAACAGTTCATGCTGAGGGTGTAATCGATGGTTTTGTCGCCAATGTGACTGTGATGGGTTCGGGAACACACCCCGCTCTATATCTTGGTGTAGATGGCACGATTAATGTCCAATCATTCTCAGGAATTGGATTCGAAGAAGGCGTTTTTCTTCGTGGATCGGGAATAGCTTATCTCGATGGAGTAGATATTTCCGTGTCGAATCAATTAATCGATACGATAGGGGCTGCAACCCTTCATCTCAGTAATTCTGATTGGGTCACAACCGGTAAGTTTGGCACTCTCGCTAGCGCATCATCAATTTTGACTGGAGTAAATATGACTGGAACTTCAGCCGTTGAAGATGGTTTGGAACTCATCACTGGCGACCATCAATTGGATGATGTGCATCTTGAACGACCCTACATTGCATCGGACCGTGTATCTACGGGCCTTCGTTGCATATGGTCCGTGACCAATCTCACATCGGTTCATTTGACTGGCTGGTATCGTGGAATGGTTCTCGATCAAGATGCACATGTCACTGCACAAGACCTCAATATCTCAGGAGGTGGTAGAGATGGTGGAACTTCAGTTATGATTGATGGGGGCTCCTTCCAAGCGACTCATCTACACACGGAAGATGCGGATCATGGAATTGAGATTTTGAATGGCTCGCCTCTTTGGGAAGACGGACCATCTACTCATATTGACCAATGGACAGCAGCCGATCATCGAGACATCACTCTATTGATGTCTGATGATACTGTTGCTACAGTTCGAAACCTCCCAACATTCCAGACCACTGCTTCGTACGATGCTTTTGGTGACGGACTTCTTCTATGGGGTGGTTCAAGCTCGGGCCGTATCTCAGTAACAGAATCTCAACATTTGATTGAACACAGCCTTATTGTCCAAGACTTGGGTGGTCAGGCTGTTTTTGGTGCAGAAGTTGAGAGCCTCGGGTTCACTGCAGTCTCAGCCATTGACGGTTCAGTTACACTTCCAATCTTTGAGGCCGGCCATACAGCGATGACAGCGACTAGCGAAGGGATTGGAACCACACAGATGACCGACTCAAGTTCTAGTATCATTCAGATTCCGTTGTTACCTACTAGTGGTGATTGGCGTATATCCACGGGCAATACAGCAGTACTTCAGGATGGAGATTTTTCTATACCTGGGAATCTAATCATTGAGTCTGGTGCTGCTTTACATCTACTTAGAGCAACCTTGACTATGGATTCGAATACATTCTATACCTCAGAAGGAGGCCAACTCTTAGGAGAGCAAGGATCGATTATTGGTGGCACAGGTAGCCATGGTTCTGTGTTACCTCCTCTTGCATACAATGGTGATTTGACGGTGGATCAGCCTGTTGAAGTCAATTGTACTGAGAATGCAACGGCCGATGGAAACTTCCTTTCAGAACTTACAATTGGTCCTGATTGTACTCTTACGGTTCATGGATCAATCAATGGAAATGTGACTCTGTCTACCGGTGCGAGCGCCCTTGTGGAATCGCCGCTTCGTGTTAGAATTCTAGATAGGGGCTTTCCTGTTGAAGGGGCGACTGTAATTGTCGGAGCCCTTCAGATGACTACAACCATTGATGGAACAGCTGAGGGAAGTGTAGTATCTGCAAGATATGAGGAAGCCGAGAATGTGATTACTGGGACGGTAACAATAGTTGTTCGTCAACAAGGCATTGAATCCCTCCGATCTTGGGATACATCATATCCATTTGATGAGGATATCAGTGTTTCAACTCTTGATGCGGGGACCCTTACTGGATGGACACGTATCGAACCTCAGTTCTCCCCAGTCCATCTTCTTGGAGACCTTGTCGTTCCTTCTGGTGTGACGCTGCAGATTTTGCCTCAAGCATCTCTTAGAATTGGATCTTCGATGACTGTGGAGGTTTTAGGTAATCTGGATGCTGAAGATGCAACAATAACAGGGTACGATTGGCTATCTTTACGCATTTCAGGCGATGCGATAATTCGTGGGACACAAATTACGGGTGGACCAATCGATGTTGTTTCCACAGGTAAGTTAAACGTCATCGATTCAGTATTAAATGGGGCTCCAATCGATTCATCATCTTCTGCTGAAGTAATGATTCAATCATCTCGTTTGCTTGGTTCCTCGACTTGTCTTTCGGGAATGGGTCAAAGTGTCTTGAATGTCCAGGACACCATTTTTGAATCGTGTCATCAGCAGGGCATTCTTGCATTCGGTTCAACGGTTGAATTCACTGATATCACTTTGGCCGCAGGTAATGGAAGAGGTATTTGGTTGCAATCTGCAAATGGAAATGTGACGAATCTTGAATCAACCGAACATACTGGAAAGGCGGCACTTTTGCTAGAGGATGTAGGCGATTTACGTGTTCGCGGTGGTACCTTCAATGCCAGTATTGAACCAGCATTAATTTCACAGTACACGGAATCTCTCGATATTGTGGGCAGTCATGTAATTGCGAGTACTGGTGTGTTGTTAGAGGAATCTTCAGGCACCATGGAATCAATGATGTTTGAAGGAGGAGGAACGGGTGCAGTCGGCCTTCGAGTCGATGGTTCGACTTCACGAACGTTGACCCTACGGAATCTCTCTTTCCAAGGATGGGCACACGGAATCGAACTTCTTGGTGACAAGGATGATTTAGAAAATCCCGCAATTAGAATTGAAGAATGCATAATCGATACTATCGAATCAATTAGCAGTGTTAGCCTTCCATTCCTTGTATCTTCGAGCATTCTAAACGGCTCTGTGGATGTTTCCACAACTGCATTTTCTTTCGAAGCCTCTTTGATTTCATCCATACCTGCAGGCGGCATTCAAGTAATCGATCCCGCGACGGTGCGTATTGCCGAAGAACGCCGCATTCTCCTTGAAGACGAATCAGGTAATGCATTGGATTCCGGCATCATTGAGATTAACATTCCAGAGTTCCATAGTTCGTTGTCAGAACAATCCGCCCTTGTTGAGAACGGCAATTCAGTCGTTCTTTACCATCGAGTAGTAACCCAGGATTTCGATCTCACATATCCACAGGTTCACCTTGACTCCAGTGCAGGCGGTTATCTTTCTGCGGTTAATTCAGTAGAGATTGGTGATGCAATGTCATCGGACATTGTAATCCAGATGGATACTAACACTGTGCCATCAATTACGATTACCCAACCAGCCGATGACGATGTTACATATCTTGGTGACGAACTCACAATTGTAGTTCAGGTAACCGATCCAGATAATGTTCAAGCAGGTGCATTGATGGTTACATACGAGATATCTGAAGAAGGTAGTTCGGATTCTCAGCAAATTGCAAGCGAAACAGGTTTTTCTTACCCATATGCAGAACTTTCCAATACAGTTTACCCAACGGAGTTGGGGACGTATATCCTTACAGTGTCAGTTAGGGATCCTGCAGGTGGTGTTTCTATTGATTCCATTACCTTCCATGTTTGGCCACAGGATAATGACGCCGATTTCATAGAGACCTGTCAGACTACTGGAGATTATGCTTGGTATGACCCTGTAGAAGAGGTTCGCTGTGGGCCAGATGAGTATGATGATGACGATGATAATGATGGGATGCGCGATACAATCGATTTGTTCCCAATGGATCCCTGTGCTTGGCAGGATACCGATGAAGATGGCAATCCAGATGATATTCTAATCTCTTGTACTACGGACCTCATTGAGGACAAAGACGATGATAATGACGGACTTTTAGATCAAGATGACCCAGATCCAAAGGTCCCATTAACAGCGGTTGAAAGTACATCAGAGGATCCGCTTATTGTGACTCTACTATCTCCAGGAGTTGTCCTACCTCTTCTCGTAATTGTAGTTGCTACTGCATTACTTGCTCGCCAGCGGCGAACCTCCGATGGTTAGGTGATGCTGTGAGCGAGGTATTCGGAGCATTCGACAATACTACTTCGATAGTTGGCTTCGGTGCAATTTTATTTGTCTCAGTGATTGTAATCATTGATGCATTTCGTTATTTTATGATGGAACGAGAAGTACCTAATCTTGGAATCTTACCTAACGGAGGTTGGGCTTGGTCTACCACAGTTCGATACGAGTATGAGCGCAATTGGGCGAATGTCATCACTCTCATTGTGATGGGTTTGATGCCTTGGCTCCTTACTCCAATACTCGACATTCCATTTTTGCAATTGATTCTCTTTCCTTTGGCTTTGTTTGGGATGTTGATTCTACAAGTCGTTCCTAAACGGTATGCGGTGACACGCGACATCCTATCTGCAGATGGTTTCACCTTCGATTGGGATCGGATTGTATGGAGGGGTTGGGACGGAGGGCGCCGAATTGTCCTCCAGCGTAATGGATGGTGGCTATTTGCACCACTCCCTTTGGGGGGATCACCTGATGATCTTGAGCAAGCAGCACTTCGAATTGAAGCTGCAGTCACTAATCGATGGGGAGAAATCATCGAACTCCTACATCAAGAGGAATAAACACCTCTCGCAATCATCAAAGACGGACCCGAGAAGCAGAATCTATGGCAGCCTACCCTGACAACGAACCTATCCTTGCTTATGCCCCTGGAAGTGTTGAGAGAGCTGAACTACAGGAGGAGATGGATCGACAGATGAGCGAGGTCGTGGAAATCCCTTGTATCATCAATGGAGTTGAGATATTTACTGGGAATACAATGACCCAAGTTATCCCTCACAAGCACGGTCATATTCTCGCTAATGTCCATCTCGCAGGGCCGGAGGAAATGCAAGCAGCTTGCGATGCAGCCGTTGATGCGCAGAAGGATTGGATTGAGTTGGGTCTTGAGGCCCGATGCGCCATTTTTGAGCGCGCTGCTGATTTGCTTGCAACAACGTGGCGAGCCAAAGCAAACGCTTCTACAATGCTGAATCAATCAAAAACAGCCTTTCAGGCTGAAATTGATGCAGTTTGTGAACTTGTAGATTTCTGGCGATTCAACGCTTATTATGCCCGCCAATTTCATGCCGATCTTCAACCCTTACACTCTCCTGACGGAGTAATCAATTCAACAGAAATACGCCCTCTAGAGGGATTCGTTCTTGCAATTACGCCGTTTAATTTCACGAGTATTTCCGGTAATCTACCGAGTGCACCAGCACTTGTGGGTTGCACAGCTATTTGGAAACCAAGTCGCAACTCCATATTCTCAAATTATGTAATCATGAAGTTGATGATGGAGGCAGGACTTCCCGCTGGTGTCATTAATTTCGTTCCTGGATCCGGTGAAGCAATTACGAGTATTGCTTTGGAAAATCCCCATTTCGCCGGAGTTCATTTCACTGGTTCAACGAACACCTTCAATGGTCTTTGGGAACGTATTGCTTCGTCTCTCGCTAATCTTGCCTCATACCCCCGAATAGTCGGAGAGACAGGTGGCAAGGATTTCGTTGTCGCTCATCCAAACTGCGATCATCGTGGCCTTGTTGTTGCCCTTCTCCGAGGTGCCTTTGAATTCCAAGGTCAGAAGTGCAGTGCAGCGAGTCGTGCCTATATCCCTCGTACTGTCTGGGAATCCATCAAAGATGAACTCGTAGAAGAAGTCGGTCGTATAACGATGGGTGATGCCCGTGATTTTACCAACTTCATGACGGCTGTAATCGATCAGCGGTCCTTCGACAAAATTACCGGATATATCGAGCGCGCTCAAGCCGATCCGGGTTGCAATATTGTTTGCGGAGGCAATAGCGATGATTCAGTAGGTTGGTTCATTGAACCGACTATTATCGTCTGTGAGGACCCAGAATATGAGTCGATGATTGAGGAAATCTTTGGACCAGTTTTGTCTATCTACATCTACGAGGATGATGGTTTCATTGATGTGTTGAATATGTGTGATACAGCGTCACCTTACGCACTTACCGGCTCAATTTTCGCGAATAATGAGGAAGATATCCAGACGGCTTTCAATGCGTTAAGATTCACAGCTGGCAATTTCTACATCAACGACAAGCCAACGGGTGCAGTAGTTGCTCAACAACCGTTTGGAGGAGCACGGGCAAGTGGGACGAACGACAAAGCAGGCGGCCCCCTCAATTTGCTTCGTTGGATTAGTCCGCGTTCAGTCAAGCGCACCCTATCCCCTCCACATGAATGGGGCTACCCCTTCCTTTCACCCGATGAATGAAGAGGATGAATAGCCGCTCGCTGAAAGCGTCATTCTTGTTTAGTTTGAGATTTTAGAAGCGTTGGCGTCAATAGGAGCAAAGAGGTTCATTGCCTGTCGCGGATGTGAATAGATATGGGAGAGGAGTTCTTGGATCGTGTCAAGCATCTTGCAGCGGAAATTGCTCGCCATTCTCATCTATACTACAACCTTGCAACTCCAGAGATTGATGATGCAGAGTTCGACACATTGTGGGACGAGTTAAAGCGCCTATCTCCAGATCATCCCCAATTGAGACGAGTTGGTGCAGAGGTTCCAGCTGGTTCGGTAAAGGTAGATCATCGATTCCCAATGAGGAGTCTTGACAAGGCAACAACAGATGAAGAGATATCCCATTTTGTCCAAGAGACGACAGCGGAGGGCCGTCGTTTTCTTGCTCAACCAAAACTCGACGGTTCAGCTCTTTCTCTTGAATATCGTCGAGGTAGATTGGTTCGGGCAGCGACTCGTGGTAATGGGGAGCGTGGTGAGGATGTTACAGCAAACGCTCTGAGAATTCCCAACATCCCTCATCGTATTACTTGGGGCGGAGATTGTCATGTTCGTGGGGAGGTTGTAATGTCTCTTGATGTGTTTAGAGAAAAGTACGCTGATATCGCTCCAAATCCGAGAAATCTTGCAGCCGGCTCCCTTCGTCAGAAATATGCAGATTCAGGCAAGGGCGATGCTTCCGATCTCATCTTCCTTGCTTATGATGCTCGATTTATTCCTTCAGATGAGGCTCATCCAGATAGTCCAAAACCGCCTCATTTTGAATATGATAGCGAGATTGTTCATTGGTTGCGCAGTGTTGGTATCGAGCCAGCTGGAGACCAAGTTTGTGAAGGCGATACAGTGGATAATGTAACGATGTCAATGATTTCTCAAACCAAATATTGGACAGATAACCGAGCGAACTTACCTTGGGAGATTGATGGTGTGGTGTTCAAACTTGACGATCTTTCCAAGAGAGAATTGCTGGGAATGACCGCACATCATCCACGTTGGGCTCTTGCATGGAAATTCCCACCAGAGGAAGCAGTGACTGTGCTTATGGATGTAGATTGGCAGACTGGAAGAACAGGAGCAGTAACACCCGTTGCACGCGTCGCACCGGTAGTGGTTTCTGGTGTAACCGTCGAGAATACGACTTTACACAATGCGGGTGAAGTGGAACGTCTCGGCATCCAAATTGGGGACAAGGTTAGAATTGTTCGAAGAGGAGACGTAATTCCGAAAATCATCGAAGTATTGGGTCCAGCAACATCCGCGGACTTGGCCGGGCGAATTCATGGCGATGGGTCTCCGTTTGAAGTTGCACTTCCATCTAGATCAATACCAGAATCTCCGTTATTTTGTCCTGAATGCGAATCCCCACTCGAGATAGATGGTGCATTTCTTCGGTGCAATAATCTAGATTGCCCTGCTCGTGTTGTTCGAACAGTCCTTTACTGGTGTCGAGCTCTAGAAATGGATGGGATTGGTCAAAAACTCACAGAACAACTTTGCGATGTAGGACTTGTTCGAACGTTACCCGATCTTTATCGATTGAGTATGGACGACTTACTTACTCTCGATCGTATGGGTGAGAAGAGTGCCTCTAATGTCCTTTCACAGTTGGAATCAACTCGCTCTCTGATGTTGTCGAAGTTCCTTTCTGCACTTGGCCTTCCAGGAATTGGTCCTGAACTCGCTACATCAATTGCCGCTGAAGTTGGCGATTTAGATCAATTGATGATGATGGTTGAAGCAAAAGATGAGACCATAAATGTGGAATCAAAACCCTCTCAAAATCCTGTGATTGATCGCCTTGTTACTATTGATGGAGTTGGAGAAACAGTCGCTTCTTCACTCCTTGATGGTTTGGCAGCGCGCCGTTCTATTGTTACAGATTTAGCAGAGATACTTGAAATCACTAACGAAATTGTCTCTTCTACATCCTCAGGGATATTAGAGGGCAAGACGTTCTGTATTACAGGAACCCTTAGTCGTCCCAGAAAAGAAATCGCTCTTGCAATCAAAGCATCTGGTGGCAAGGTTGTCAGTACTGTTTCAGGGAAATTGGACTACCTTATTGCCGGTGAATCGGCGGGGTCGAAATTGGAGAAAGCACAACGTCTAGGCGTTTCAGTTTTGCAAGAATCCGATTTGGATACAATAATTTCCAAGGGTGCGCCTTCTGATACCCTGTCCACGGAAGAATCGTCAGTCCAACGGTCTGGAACTTTGGATGATTGGGTTTGACTAACCGTAGATCATTGAAGATGGTCCCGCATTCTCTTCATCTTCTGCCATCTTGCCGAGGTGAACTTGTAGCATTTCCCGAATCTGCTCCTCAATTCGTTCTGCCTCTTCGATTAGAGGCTCGGTCGGGAGTGAAAGGTTAGGGAGAAGAGAGTCGAGTTTTTCGATGATACGAGCAGCAGCTCTTGCATCAGGTAGGCCAGCGCCAGGTGGCCCGTTTGCTTCGGCAAGAATCGCAAAGGTATCGAGCCCTCTTCTTCGGCATTCACCAAGTAGAACTCCAGTCATTCCGGCGACAACACCCTGACTCAGTAACGGTATACCCATTTTCTCCAGACGTTCGCGTGTGGATGCCGTAGCCCCAATACCCAAGATGGTCTCCTCTGTATCATCATCATCGATAATTTCGTGAGCGTGTTCATCAGTGTGGGAAAAGGAATCGATGAGGACTCCTCCAGCAATCTGCGCTTCTTTGGACCAATCTAGCAAAGTCTCGGTTAGAGGGAGAACCATATCGTTGCGTACTGGTATTTCAGAGACAATCAGAATCAGTTTATCGCATCCATCCACTGTACAAACCGGTTCACCTGCATAGAAGCGAAGGGGGGGCATGGGTTGACCATCTTTCACTAGACAAACCGCAGGGAGTCCAGGTGCACGAACGCCTCCACAGAACCTTAACTCAAGCTGATCGATGAGGTAATGAGCAACGATCGAAGTGACGTAACCAACGGATGGGAAGCATGTGACTACCAATGCTCCTTCGGCATCCACATCATTTGATATCTTTAGTATCGGCTCACTCGCCATATCTCTTGGTTGTAGCCGATGGTGTTAATCATTGGGCCTAACCATGTGTAATTGAGGCTCGGACTATGGCTGCCCCCGCACATCAGTTGTCTCCATCTTCGTGGAACAATTTCGCATCCTGCCCCCGCAAGTATTGGTTGTCACGCCAACGTCTTCCACGCAAGGCAGGTATGGCTGCGACAATTGGAACTGCGGTACACGATAGTGTGGAGGATTTCTGCAATCTCGATCTTTCTGGACAGGATCCGGATGAAGTTGGTTGGTTACCACCAACTGCGAAACGAATCCTCGATCTTCATTGGCAGAAAGAGAAAGAAATCTTCCTTAGAACACCTCGCCATCCTGCTTTCAAGGACGGAGAAATAGTTCGTGCGCATGATCTTCTGATAGGCTCTCTAAACATGCTTATTGCTAACGCGAAGATTGGTACTGTGAAGATGTCAGAGGTATCTATTGCTCAGTGGCGTGAAGTGCAGGATACCGTTCTGGCAGCAGAAGGAACACTTCGTTCACCCTGTGGTCGCTTAATGGGGCGACTTGATCTTCTCGTTAAGGATCTCGACGAAGATCGTAATCCTATAGGGTGGATTGTTGCTGATCTTAAGACCGGAAGGCCGCCTCCAGGAGGTCTCTATGAGACCGTTAGCCGCCAACTACGATTTTATCGCGATATGCTATTGGAAAATAATCCAAATGCGCCAAATGTTCGTGCACAGGGCTGGTATTCTGCTGGACCAAAAGTGTACGATGCAGAGGGCCCCTCCGTCCTTGAGGATGCATTCCGTGCATGGGAAGGGATGGCTATTACGAAGGAACCATTGGAAGCCACTCCTGATGATGAAGCCTGCCGTTTCTGTGAATGGAAAGCCTGGTGCCCCGCTTGGTTCCATGCTCGAGAAACTGGAACTCTTCCCGCCTCTACCGGAATTTTTCGTGATGAAATCGCTCTTGTTCTCCAGTTTGACGAAGCAAGTGGGGCTTGTATGGTAGAACTCGTTAGCCCCAAGGATGAGGTTGGGGGCATTATCCCTTCAGGTCGAACTATTGGGGTGATTTGCAAGGGACAAGCACTTGATCAAATGAGAGACGTCATGAGTTCAGATCATCGTGGCGCAGTTTTCCTTGGTTCCATCCGGACTAATGCGAAACCATGGGCGATGGGTGATTGGAGTGAAGTCCTTCCATGGTCCCCACTCCTTGAATCGCTTCGTCATAAATCCGAAGAAGAGTGAATCACTCAAAGTAGATTCATTACAGCATCTATGGCATCTTGATTCAACGGACCTGCTGGCGAGCACAGCCATCGTATGTAACCCGGCTCTTCACTAGCGACAACGAGGAGATCCCTTGCCTTGTGTTTGCCAAATGCTAGGATTACACGATCTCCATCTATCCGAAGGCGTCCACCAGACCCAGGCATCGGCTCAAGGTCATCTAAAGATGGACCGAGTGAATTTTGACTAGTGCTTCCAGCGGATATCCATGTCTGCAACTCCTCAGGAGATCGCCTAAATTCACGAGGATGTCTCGACATCCATCGCCATAGGAGCATCAGAGTGGCTCCAGCATCTGCAGCAGCATTGTGAGCATTGTTTAGGGTGATATCTGCGCCCCTACATAGAGTTCCTAGGTCATGTCTACCCGGTATTCTCAATCGTTTAGCGAGACGTAGTGTGTCAATCATCACTGTAGGTTTGGGGGGCAAGCGACCAATTCGAGTGTATTCTGCAGTGAGTAACCGCCAATCGTAGCGTTCGATGTTGTGTCCAATTACAATGGCTCCATCAAGAATTTCACTCAGCTGGTCTGCATGTTCCGTGAATGTGCCCGCGGAACGAACATCCGAATCTGTGATGCCATGAACTGCACTCGATTCCCTAGGGATTTGTTGTTGGGGGTTAACGAGAGATTCCACTGTAATGGTTGAACCATCAACATCGCTTCCAATGAGTGCATATTGGACAACTCTGTCTTTGCGGACATCGAGTCCAGTGGTTTCTAGGTCGAATGCGACGACACGACGACCTGTGAATGGGTCGTCCACCATGTCTTTCCTTCCAACGTGACCGTTTTTCATACCTCGTTGTTTCAAAGTTGAATGAGAATGCAGGAAAAACGAAGTTTCATGGCGTCAGACATAAACAGGGTGAGGGGAGGCTTCGGTTCATGGAGGGGAGACGACTCGCCAGTGGACTTCTTTTGACGGTCTTGATGTTGATGCTTCCTTTAGCTGGATGCACCGGGGCATTCACTACAGTAACACCGACAGCCCGCATTTCGGTTGACATTGATATGATTGATGTTGGTGAAGCCGTGAACTTTGATGCACGCGCATCCACTTCTCCAGATCCAACTCTCATTGTTGATTATCGCTGGGACTTCGGTACATCACAGAGGAACACGACTCAAGGGTATGTAAGTCACGTTTTCGATGAACCGGGACGCTTCGACATACGTCTAACAGTAATCAATGATGTTGGAGGCGAGGATTCAGATGTAGTGACAATTTACGTCAATGAGTACCCAATTGCTGCAGTTTCGGGGCCCACTGTTGTCAAGACAGGCACCATCGTTACAATGGATGGTTCAACGTCATCTGATCCTGAGGGAGGCGTTCTCGAATATGCATGGGATCTTGACTGGTCCGTGGATTCCGATGCGGATGGAAACTTCCAGAATGATATTGATGATGCCAATGATAGTGTTTCATTCGTGGCAGAAAGATCTCAAAACCGCACTGGTTCATTGACTGTGACTGATGACAAAGGAGCAGTTACTACGATGGTCTGGGAGTTACGGATTCTTGAGAGAACGTTCAATGTCACATGGAGACATCAGACCATGAAGATAAGTTGGGACGGATATTTGCAACAGGGAGATAGTTACGAGATTAGCCATATTCCTGGCGAGGGTGGACGGATTCTCGAGTTCAATGGTACATTGGAATTGGATCGAGATTTTGTGCCTGCTGGATTACCACCTGAAGATAACTTCTCGATGTTGTTACAGATTCCAGAATCTAGTTGGGCTGCTAAGACTAAGACAGCACAGCATAACATCACAGAAGCATCAACCGGTTCGATTGAACGTACAGGCCTCAATCCATATTCAACAGAGACCCAGACCTACACCGCAGATTCTGAAGAGTCGTTGTTAGCGACATTGCTTGCTGAACCGGGTGCACGATTCGGCCAAGGAGATTGGATATGGACTATTACTGCAGATGAAGCAGATCCCGATATACCGATAGATGGAGTGGATCCCGACGAAGGCAATAATTGGACCCTAGAAGTGGAACTCGTTGTGCTAATCCCAATTATTCTTGAAGTTGGATTGCTTTGATTCTCAAGTGTTTGTCGAAAGGAAGCCCTTAGAACCCGGACTTGGTGGAAGAGACGATGGCGGCCTCCATTGAGATTACCAAGGCGACTCTTCGCGAACGTGTTGTCGTTGATGTCAATGTCTGGATGCATGACCCTGAAGACCACGATTTCTCTCCGCGTGCCCATATGTCTGACGGTATTTTACATATCCAGAATGCGAATCAAGACGATGTCTCATCTACCTTCGATCTCGAAGAAGATATGTTGCTTGCCGCTGAACGTGATCGTGTCATTGAATTGAGGGTGAAGTTCGGAGTCCACGGTATGCATGGTACATTGATCCATAAGCACCCTCTTCCCAAGGATGGTCCCAATTCAAAGAAACTTGCCGAGTCACGTTGGAAGACCCTACTCCCTCTGGATTTTCCACCAAAATCCCGTTGAGTGATTAATTGGGCCCCCGGGTCTCCCCAGAGTGCCTTCAAGTGCTTACCAGTCAACATAGAACCATGGGTAAGCAACGTGCAGCACGGGAAGAACGATTGAAGCGGGAGATTCGAAGATATGTTTCGGATAATCCTGAATGCACTGCTAGTCAGATTGTAGCTCACTTGAGCATTGATCTACGTATGAGGAATCATGGGTTGACCCCGCGTAAGGTTGGCTTCTTCATCCCAAGATATGTAGATGGTGTGAACTGGAGACTTGACAGTTCAACTGGAAAGCGACTCTACTCTGCAGCCCATTGATTCAACCGTCGGGGTTAAACCAATAGCACATCTCGCCGAGCCGCTGGACCCATAGTGTAGCCTGGATATCACATGAGCTTGCGGAGCTTGTAACCCGTGTTCGAATCGCGGTGGGTCCGCCATTCGTCACCCTGCTAAGCACCAGCGTAGCGTTTGAAGTTCAATTGTACCCGCGTGATTGAAATTAGTTAGAGCGTTGGTTATGTCATTGGACCCATAGTGTAGCCTGGATATCACTGTAGCCTGCGGAGCTTGAAACCCGTGTTCGAATCGCGGTGGGTCCACCAATTTGCACATTAGATACTAAATTATACAATTCACAATACAGAATCATACTGCAGGAGATTGTGGAATTGATGAGTAGTCAACCATTCAAACAGAATTTAGCCACAATTTTGTTGGTAATTTTGATGCCGTTTGCCGCTGTATCTGGGTGTTTGTCTAATGGCGAGTCTAGTGGGGATTACGACCCATGTTATGGCCCAAGTGGAATGGGCGCAGCAGAACCTACATTTGGACAATGGGAAGATCACCCTGATGACATAAGTTCTGGAGGAAATGATAGCTTGGTTAACGTAATGCTTTACGATCCGTGTCAATGGGACCATTTCTACTTTGAAAATAATGGAACTTGTGAAGATAACTATGCAGCGGTTTGTATCCAAATCACGATTTTGACAGATTCTGGCTGGATTCCTTGTTATGGCAATGGTACATCCGAATGCTTCTTCGAAGAGCAAGAAGGCCGTGTTGATGGAAGGTGGGGAGCAAATGAATGGGTAACAATCATTGAAAATGGACATGATTTGTTCAATTCATCATCACCTATTGATTGGAATGGAAAATATGAGGTTAGAGACATTGGATAATTATTTGATTATCCGAATCATTACATTCCAATAGCAACCAATCAAGAGTTTGAAAACCGTATGCAAGAAGCCGAAGTCATGGGGGATGGGGGCGGACCTGATTCTCCATCTACAACCCCTGAATATTCATGCATCGTTGGTCTTGGCGATTCGATGATTGACGATGGAAACTTGGTCCGAGCAGCAGAAGACTTTGCACCTGATTTCGGTCCAGTAATGCCCGATTATCATCACAATAACATGACGAATGGGCCAGTAATTGTAGAGTATCTCGCAAATCATCTCGGACTTGATGTACCTTCTCCATCTTTACTCGGTGGAACGAACTATGCTTATGGGGCGGCCATGACAAGTAGTGACACACATCTAACCGAAGATCAATCAGAACGTTACAATGCTCCAGCAAATCTTCCGATCCCTTCAACTCAGACCCAAGTGAATGAGTATATTTCCAAAGGAGTTGATCCAAATGCCTTGCATGTTATCAGTACTGGAGGAAACGATTTCCTTCCACTTTATCTCGATGAAAGGCCTCCTCCATTGGATATATTCGAAACAGAAATCCCTCGTATTGTTAACCAACTCATTGAAGCCGGAGCTAGACACATCATAGTGTTAAGGCTCTCTTTGGAGAACATTATTCCCCCGCGGATGAAAGCGATGCCAGATGAAATGCGCTCAATCTTACTCAAACAAATGAGGGAGTTTAGTGCATTGATTTTACCACTCGACAACCTCCCAGAAGTTTGCGTTTATGATGTCACTGGCTTTGGAAAGGCTGTATTAGAAAATCCAACAGCATTGGGCTTTGAGAATATCACAGATGCTTGCATTTCTACAGATGATTCTGCCGATCAGGACACCTTCTTGTTTTGGGACCAGGTTCATTTGACGACAAAAGCACATGCAATTCTTGCAGAAGACATTCATCGGGTCATAAACGGCCTTGAATCGTTTTTTAATTGATGATGTAACCAAATTTTGGCGATTTTGAGTCAAAATCTTGATGAGACCAATGAGGGACCACCCTTCCATGTCAATGACAATCCAAGACAACAAACTCGGCCGAATCGGTACACTTTGTGTACTCTATTTCTCGCAAGGTGTACCTTGGGCCTTCGTGACAATTGCGTTTGTAGCGTGGCTTATCGATCCAGCCAATGATTTCGGTATTGATGATGAAGGTGCGGCGGCTTTGGCAGTAATGGGGACATTACCCTGGGCCTTTGGCAAATTATTCCTCGGCCCGATGATAGATCGTTATCGTTTTCCATCCATGGGCCGTAGAAGGCCATGGATCTTGATATCACAATTTGGAATGTTGGTCACTATTGCTGCCTTCCTTCTGATTGATAATCCTGCGAATAATCTTGAAACCATCATTTTGTTCTTTGCAGTACACAATGTCTTCGCCGCGTTGCAGGACGTCAGTTCCGATGCCATGGCAGTCGATTATTTACCTGAAAATGAAGTTGCATTTGCGAACGGAGTCATGTTCGTATCCAAGGGAGTAGGTTTCATTTTCGCCTCTCTTGTCCTTGGCCCAATCCTCATCAATTCTGGATTCCAGGCAGCACTCACAGTTCAGGTTGCGATATTGTTTGCAATTATGATGGTCCCACTCTTTGTGCTTGAGCGTTCAACTGATCGTCGTTTCCCTTGGGACTCGGGAGACGCCTCATCCGCCTCAACCCCCTCAAATGAGGATGTAATGACATTCGGGGAAATTTGGTCCGGTTTGAACACCGCTCTAACCAATTCGACCGCCAAGTGGGCATTACTTCTGTGCCTAATTATGTGGATTGGTGGAGGTATGGGAACAGAAATGGGTATTATCGATCTTCAGTTCCAATTCATCTTCATTGAATCTGTGGGCGAAGGAAATGTTGAGGAATATCTCAAGGAAGTTAAGCCACTAATTCTCTTGACCACAATGGCGGGCTTCTTCGTTGGAGGCTATTTGGGTTCACGTTGTGGTTCTCATCGAGTCATGACTTACGCCATTGTGTTGGGGACTACGATGACTGTACTTTGGTCCCTCGCTCGTTCAAATTGGGACAATCAAGGATTCATGCAAATGGCTTGGATAATTTACACATTTGTTTGGGCTATTGTTGGTGCTAATCTAATCGCCATGCTCATGAGTATCACAACAGGTGATTTAGGAGGCACTCAATTTTCCATTTACATGACTTTGATTAATATTGGAGCATTACTTGGAACAGCTCTCTCCCCAGTTGTATTCGATGCAGTATCGGAAAACTATCCAAATTTATTCTTGGTGGGAGCAGTCTTCCAATGTTTGGTTATTGTTGTTCTATTGCGTATTGATATGTCTACTGAATCACTTGGAATTGATTCCATAGCTGCTGAGTCGGAATGAATACAACACGTTTTGAAAATCCCCGCTCACCTTAAGCCGAGGGCATCATGTGTCCTAATTGATGGTCGGCATTGAGACTGCAGCCAATTTGGGAGAGGCTCTTGGTGGCCTTGCCATCATGTTCACGCTTCTTTTTGGTCTTCGACAATTGAGCGAGACAAATCGAAACCGCCGGTATGAGATTGCTCAGACCATTGCTTCGTCATTAGAAAATCCGCTCGTTCAACGAGGCTTCTCAGTCTATGCAAACAAACTCTACGTAGACATGCCAATCGATGAGATTGGAGCATTAACTCGAGAGGAGAAGGATGCCATGAATTCAGTCATTATTCTGATGTCCAATCATGCAATTATGACTTTCAATCGCCAACTT
>JAZADD010000059.1:0-32583 GCA_036124005.1 Thermoplasmatota archaeon | reverse complement strand
GTATTGTAACTTCAGCGCGATCATTATGCCCTGCAAGATGCTCATCTACCGAGTTATCAACTACCTCAGTAACACAATGATAGAGTCCGTCTCCATTGTTGGGGTCGCCAAGATACATTCCAACTCGTAATCTTACGGCCTCTAACCCCTCCAAAACTTGGATCGAAGAAGCCCCGTAATCATCATCCATATACCTCACCTGATTAAATCACAAAGGGCCCCCTTAGGGGGCCCTTTGACAAAAAACAAATGCACGTCGAGAGTATATAAACAAGAGTGCCCTGAATAGAGAGCAATGTGGCGAATTGACATATTCTAATCACCTTGAACTAAGCAACAAACTGTGCATCAGGATTAAACATGGGTCAATGGTCCACGATTCCGATGGCTCGTCCCAAGGTGGTTGTCTCGCTTTGTGGCAACACAGTCGATGAGATGCTTGAGGATGCTGCCTTAGCCACTGCCGCAGGCGCAGACATGGTCGAAGTTCGCTTCGACCAACTCTGGGTAAAGAAGGAAGCCGTGGTTGATGAAGAGGAAGACGGTGACTCAGAAAAACGTCGTCGAAATCGCGAGCCTAAGTGGAATTACATACCACAGCCAATTGAATCAGTAGATGTAGAAGCCAGTATTAACGCATTCAAATCGGGCATTAGGATTCCTGTAATCTTTACTTGCCGACCGGTTCGCCAAGATGGCGGATTTCCAGGAGAAGAGCCTGAAAGGATCGCTATCCTTAGATTTGCCATTGAATCTGATGTATCATATATCGACATTGAAGATGATGTCAATGAAGAGGACTTGAACACACTGAAGGAGGCAATCAAGGGCGCCACTAAGGTAATTATCTCCGACCACACCGGTAGTCCACCTTCAACTGAGGAAATCATCCAACGAGTGGACCAGATGGCCGCTAAGGGCGACTTAGTGAAGATATGTTATCGCCTAGGCAACCGAGGTGGAGCACTACGGGTCCTTGAAGCCGCCAAAGATATTGGTTCTAGGGAAGAAGGGGCAGATGTAGCTCTAATGGGGCTGGGAGACGGAGGAGACTGGACTCGAATCCATGCACCATTGCTTGGTACACGAATGGTATATTCAACAATGGATGAGTCAATATCAGTCATGAAACAAGGTCGAATCAATCTCGAAGACCTAACCATAGCCTGGGACCTACTCGAGTACGACTAGAAATCAATCTTCGACTTCGTCTACATACGGATTGGAGACGCTGCTTTCAGGTGTACTCTCAACCATATGCATCAAATCAACCTCAGGGACATAATGCTGCAACTGAACGTCATGCCAACCACCCCGATTGTAACGTTGATGAAGGATCAATGGGGCAATAATTACCACAAAGGGGAGAGAGCAACATAGTAGATAGGCGCTTATTTTTGGTAACATCACTCGCTCTTCGACAGTCACATACACCTCCCCTATGAGATCAGCACCAACTGCAGATGAATCAGTGTCACGCGAGTTATTCTTGGCATCAAGAACTAGATACATCCCCTGACTATTCGATGAACTGAAAATTCCGAAGGAAGAAGAAGTCCCGCCGCCCTCATATGTAACGGCAAATTCCGTTGAACTCTGACCCTCATAGGCATGAACATCCCGGTAAGGTATCCACCCGTAAAACGAATACCAATCACTAGGCGCATCATCATACCATTCATCCATAGAGTATCTTTCGTAATCAATGCCCTCCATCAAGTAAATGTCAGCCAAAGGTGACGGCTGAATCGTCTGATTAGGAGCCAAATCGAGGGATATGCAGAAAGTATAGCGGTAACCTTCCTGAGGTTGGAAACGAATCGCGGTATGACCGTTATTGGAAATATTGACCCTGCTGCTGAAACCCTCTTCAAGCGGAGAAAGACGAGCATTACTGGATTGACCTTCAAAGAGGAACCAATCATCATCCGCCTTTGAAGAAGAGACCTCGAGAAGTTCGGCATCCGTACCCCATACAGGTGCACTCTCTGGATTACATGACGAGGCCGCATCGACGGTCTGTGTATCTACAAGACCTCCAGGAGACATGGAGATTAACAAAAGCACAAGGACGCCAAAGATAGCCGACCTTCTGCCACCCATCAAATCACCTTCGCCGTGAACCAACCGGCCGTATATAGCCCGATTCGCGACTTCTTCGATCCTCTCTATCGAGATTCTTAGGTTTCGGGGGAGCGGAATGTTGATCCATGCCAATCATACCACCTTCGGTTTGAATCTCAGTGACATCATAGGTGGGCTGCTCATCAACCTCAGCCTCCTCATCATTGGGTTGGCGCATAACAAGCCACCCAAGTATGAGGACTAGAGCGACTAGGAGGAGGACCCATAGACTGCTTGAATCAGAAGGGACCAAATCTGAGAGTTCAAAGTCAGAGAGGGACCGAGGGCCGACCTCCGAATCATCCCTGACATCTATGCTGAATGCCTTGATAGTACAGGAACCGGTGTCATCACAAACACGAGCTATCACGATGTAAGTGCCTGATTCATTCCAACTCAAACCCGTAATCTCACTTGATTCAATCCAGTCATTCTGGAAATCGCCATCATCGTTGGAATCCACTGTTGGGTCTAAGTCCCAGTAGAGAGTCAGGCCATCATTCAATGGCTGGTTCGGATCGTTGTCCAAAATACCATCAGCATCACTATCTGAAAGGACATCTGTATCACGATAAGCAGTGATTCCAGTAAGTAAATCTTCATCCTGATATGTGACATATAGAATCACATTAGTCATCGGATCTATTTCATCGTTGAAGAGAGGGCCGTCCTGAATAGTAGGAGGGGCACTGACATGAACTACTCGCTGAGTCTGATTCGTATCACCTGTACCAAACCCATCCCGTACCGTCAGAACCACAACATAGGTCCCAGGTAAAGAGAAACTATGCCAAACATTCTCACCATCGACAATCGGTGAAGCATCTCCAAAATTCCAATTATAACTGACAATCCCATTCCAATTCGGAGAATTTTGATCAGAATCAGTCATCCCGAAGAACTTCGGGTCTCCATCTCTTGAGCCCTCAGCAGAGAAACGAATTGGTGTGCCTGTAGCAATGAAAATACCTCCATCTGAAGACAAAGGATGCCAGAATTCGAACTGACTGATATCTTCGGAAGGAGATGTGACTAGCACGCCGTCTATTGATGCCTCATAAGCTGTCAAAACAGGTAATGGAAGTGGATTCACGATTGATACTAGATAAGACTTCAAATGAGATTCAAGTCCAAGTTCATCGATTACTAGGAGGCTCACAGTGTATACTCCTGGTTCATCGAAAGTGTGCAATATTGCACTCTGATTGATGACCTCTTCTTCACCCTCGATGTTCCAAATTATAGTCATCATTGAATCATCGCCATCAGGATCAAAAGAAGTGCTCTGGAAAGTATACTGTGTAGATACGCTGCCTTCATCTGGCCGAGCAAACAAAGCAACAGGGCGTTGATTCAATACGTTAACAGAAAGAGAAACAACAGTTGTGTTACCATCATTGTCAGTCGCTGAAACATTAACGGTTTTGAGTCCAGGAGTCCGCCAAGCCGGGGAAGGTGACATTGAGGTAGATTCCGTCTCCGTGAATGGGTCCAATTGACTCAATAATCCACCATCAAGATTGACTGGTTCATCGAAAGACCAAGTCATGTTGGCTATTGTGCCATCATCATCCACGAAAATAAGAGGCATCTGAAGGGGCGTTAGAGTATGAGTCTCAAGTGGAGTATCAAATATTTGCCGAGGGGGACGATTGAGAATGGTAATATTGACCTCTATTGAAGAAGAGAATGTCCCATCAGAAACCGTGAGATTGAGTACATGTACCAAACCATCACTGGTCCCAGTGGACCACGCATGATCTACCTCCACGAGTCCAATACCTGAAACAATTGTTCCATCGCCGAATTCCCATGTGAACATGAGTTGGTCATCGGGTACGTTGTCCTCAGTAGAACGAGCATCGAAAAGAACTCGTTCATTAGTCCTGAGAGATAGGCCATCCTTGATATCAACACCTTGGACGGTTAATCCGACAATTGGCTCCGAGGTATCGGAGACATTGATTTCCCACGTAACCGGAAGTGAAACACCGCCGCCACGGTCGATAACTGCCGATTCAACGCTGTAATTACCCGTCTGTATCCAAGCATGAAGTGGATTCTTCAAACCAGAAACACTACCATCACCAAAATCCCAAGAATACCCTACAGGAGTCTCATTCTGAGTATACGATTGGTTATCTGGGCTGAACCCCCACTCATCATAACCTGCACCAAAGAACTGCAATGCAAGATGAGTTTGGGTCACGTTCGAAGCAGAGGTACTGGCTGCAACTGGGGCCATATTGTGTAGAGGAACAGGAGCTGTGAGAGCCTCGTCAACTAGGGTCCCAGCATAGTTGCGCAACTCAATGTCAAACACGTAATCGCCATCTTCAGGAGCAGTGAAGTAGAGGTTAACTGGAACTTCAATGCCATTACCTGCTGCTACATCCATCTCGTAACTATCAAACAAAACATTGTCCTTGAACGCGTGGACTGTCACATCTAGAATCTCAAAGAACGCCGTGGAATTAACCAACATAGTTAGGTTGACCGTATCTGAGTCTCCATTCATATCCCGATCTGAAGATATGGTAGAATCTACACGGACAGTTGGAGGCTCGGATATCAACGCAGCAGTGATATCAACCGTTGCAGTAGGATATGCAGTTGAACCGCCACTGAACCCACAATTGGGGAAAGTATAGTCACAATCGTCGATAGTGCTGGCATACCAAGTAATGAGATAGACCTCATCGGTAATATTTCCAAAGCCTTCCACAACCCCAGTACCAACACCACTTCCCGGGTCGAAGCGAAGATCTGATGCCGACCAAGTTTGGGCAGCGGCATCCTTCTTCAGAAGTATTCCATCGCCTCCGAACTCGGAGGGTGACACCATAACATTGAGCGGTGCGCCAGTGCCACTGGCAAAGCGCCAAGCCCGTACACCCCAACCTTCCAAATCATGATTCTGACTTGTGTATGTTGAACCCCAATTGAAATTCTGATCAGTCAATTGCAAACGACAGAATGCAGAATTCGAACAGGTACCTCCCATCTCGATGTTATTGAAACCAAATCGTCCTTGTTGACTATCAAGTACTGCAGCGGCAGTAAAGTTTGCAAATATTTCATCCATTGTTGTGCCGATATTCCCTGGCGCACCTGGTACAGGGTTACGAGCAAGGTTTTCGATAGACGCGCCACCCGTTGTCGTGTCTGCAACAAGGCTCTGAATAGCCTGACCTCCACCTAATTTATCCGCGAGATAGAGCATGAATAGGAACCCTGCGCCATAATCGCAATCTGTACGCTGATTCCACCAGCGCACGCTGCAAGATGCATTGGATGCCCAACCGTTAGAATGTCCAATCAAAGTACCCTCGGCTCCGAGAATTAAGAAAGCCGCCATGTCCGCATTTCCTTCATCAATCCAAGCATACTCAAGTGGATCACGAGCATTGTGGAGAAGATGTTCAAACTCATGAGCGAAGATTACATTCCTCCAGCCAAGATCCGAACTATCAACAAAAATTGCTTCGCGAGATGCTGCAATACCTGGAGAAAAATAGCCTCCAATGTTTGATGGGCCATCGATATCTAAGATGACGATCTCGATTTGGCAATTGTTGTCAAGGTCCGGGGGGTTACCGAAATATGAGACATCAGTAGGGTAGATTGAGCTATCCCATGTTGAGGCGATATCATTAATCGTAGTCGATGGGATACTAACTCCATTCTCGACGATAATAGCTGCATATGAGGTGACTCTCTCGACCTCTGCTGCGATATTTCCGTTGGCAGTAGGCATAGTCACTGCATCGCCCTGACTCCAAGCATTCTCACAGGCACGTGCGCCAATACTTCTACTCTGGACAAAATCAGGCGAAAAGGGAAGGACCATGCCGGGCATACCTGCATCAATCCACTGATTCTTCAGATGGCGCGTGCCAGAGAAAACCGGATTACCTTCAGGAGTACTCAGATATGCCTTTCCAGAGTCATCTATGTCGAAATCAGCGAGACTACCTGTGAACAATTCGACCTCAGCTTCAGGCGTATCAGCGGATGCGAAGAACGGAGACATAGATGCAAACAACATAATCAGTACTAGAGTCACTCCGGCATTGGGACGAAGGGACTTTGAAATCGATGTGCTGCTCGTCCCTCTTTCCATCATAGAATATTCCTCAGATGTCGTATTTAAGTCCCGGTGGAGCGTGGTTCATACATGCGCTTCAGGCCGAGACGAATCTCGACCCTGATGTGTGTAGTCCTGCTCATCTGTTCACAGTCCTTCAACCCCGCGCTCTCATACTCAGCAAATGCCGCTTCAATCGACAACAAATCAGGAGCGAATGAGCCAATAGAAATCGAATACCACGTTCTAGAAAATATCCAAAGAAATGTGAGTCCTTTCACACAAGGACTAGAACTCTACGATAATCACCTCTACGAATCTTCAGGCATCTATGGAGAGTCGGCACTCCGAATATATGACCCCTATACTGGCGAGGTCATTGTATCTCAGGAACTCTCCGAAGATGTCTTCGGAGAAGGATTGACTGTACATGATAATCAACTCTATATTCTAACTTGGAGAGAGGAAGTAGTATTCATTCATGACACCGAGTTGAAACCGATAGGTATGGAATCAATCGAAGGAGAAGGTTGGGGGATTTGCTCGACCGGTAGAGAACTAGTTACCTCCAACGGGTCATCCAGCCTTTCATTCCGAGACCCAAGCAATCTAGAAGTGAATCGCACATTAGAAGTGACTCTCTCAGGCGAACCTCTGGATCGATTGAACGAACTCGAATGTGTAGAAGACTACATCTACGCTAATCGTTGGCATGATGACCGTATCTTCAGAATCGATGCAGAATCGGGTGCCATTGGAGGCATTATCGATTTTGAAGAACTCGTAAACCAATACGCCCCCGATGAAGAGGGAGCAGTTCTGAATGGTATCGCCCATATCCCCGAAACGGATGACTTTTGGGTGACTGGGAAAAATTGGCCTACATTCCATCTAATTCGCTTAAATGAGAGCGGGAAAGTGGCCGATATCGAGGTAGAAAGGATATCCTTCGACACACAATATGCAATCCTCAGCCTAGTGTTATTCGCAATCTTAGGACCCCTCATTGGGTCGACATTACGGACGAACTCGGAACCGAAGGGGATTCAAGCCCCCGACCCTAACGAATCCCTGAAGGAGGCTTGAGATGCAGGATGATGACGACCTCATCAAGGTCCGCGTAATGGATGAATTCGACGACCTCGAGAACGAACTCGCTGCCGAGGGAGAGGAAATTCGAGTCGATTCGTCGGATGTCCGTACAGAGGCAAGTGAGATTGCAATCCGAGCCATTCGGCAAGGAGCTGAGATTGGCGGAGAACTGCCAGTTGTAAGGAAGATTGCAATTATGCTAATCATGGCAGGCAGCCTCCTTGGACTGCTGTTCGGAGTATTGCTCATATCCGCAGACCCCTCTGACCTACTCTCAAATCCAACCGGAATCGTCGATGGAGAAGCAGTTGTTGCTGGACTTCTTGTAAATGAAATTACGGAGGACGGGGAGGGCGGAGAATACCTGGAAGGAGTCGAGGTCCAATTGTTGGACGAACAAGGAGAACTCATAACACGCACTTTTACCGATCAAAATGGCCGATTTATGTTTGAAGATCAACCACGTCAAACTAGAATAGTGGAAGTAAGAAGTGATGGAAACATAACTGAACAGCGTATTCTCATTCCCGGAGAAGTAACACAACTCACAATCACGATGAGAGAGGGTTCTGGCACAAACAATGTCGATTTGAGGATGGAAAGCACACTACAAGATAGCGTCGAGGTTGGTACTTTAGTGGCGATTTTCACCGTGATTACTGCTGCAATTGGCTTTGGTGCAGCAATGGAGGCATTACGTGGACATTCTTACCGCCGCACACAATGGCTCTGTGGCATTGCTCTGTTTAGTCGAGGAGGGGTCTTCATTGGCCCAGGACTAATCCTTGCAGGTATGGCACTCAATCGAATCGCACGACGCCAATTTGAGGATTGGAACGACGAACGCGAGGAGTGAGCCGATGTACCTCATAACTCTCGAGGGAGGCGACGGTTCCGGCAAGGGAACTGCTACGAAAATGGTCGCTGAAATCCTTCAACAAGAAGGGTCCTTCACCTCGATTCAAGTTACTGCAGAACCACGAAGAACACACCCCTTAGGGCGCCTAGCAGTCGAAGCCGTACGTACTGGAGATGCCGGGCCTTTGCAAGAAGCGGGTTACTTCGCAGCAGATAGACTAGACCATTCACACATGTGGATTCGACCTAGACTCGTTCTTGGAGCCGCAGTCGTTTCAGAAAGGAATGTACATTCATCCCTGGTATACCAGGGAATCGTTGGAGATCTCGGACTCAAAGAAGTTGCTCGACTTAACGCGAATGCGCTGATTCCAGACCTTACAATCTGGGTT
Source organism: Thermoplasmatota archaeon (assembly GCA_036124005.1). Classification (GTDB taxonomy): domain Archaea; phylum Thermoplasmatota; class Poseidoniia; order Poseidoniales; family Thalassarchaeaceae; genus MGIIb-N2. Next base: position 24,030 of record JAZADD010000059.1, on the reverse strand, counting down.
GATTGCGAACCAGAAATAGCACTAAAACGAATTAATGAAGGGACGCTAAGGATGTCGACAGTCAACAAAACAGAGTACTTTGAGACCGATGAGTTGCAAGCAAGAATTCGTGTCGGTTTCCATCAACTCCTTGGTGGGGAGGTCGCAATGCCAGAACCTTTCGATCAAGGACGTATTGAGGGGCCAATCATGAATCACGGCACTGAAAGCGATCTAGAAACGGCACTCCGAACTGTGATTCGACGTTTTCTAAGATCATCCCCTACGCCCCTCAATGTGACTACTCAAGAAGTTGAGATGGCGCTACTCAAACAATCGATGGAGGCACAAGATGGCCAACAGACCCTAGACGTTGGAGGCGAACCGAAACGATATCACGAAGAGTGGCTTAATTCCATTCAGCCTTGGAGGGTGCTTTCCTCGGCACATTCGATGTACGCCGCCGCTTGGGAGAACGCTGATGAGAAGTTAGCAGCGCAGGTACCAAGATCCGCTATATCGAGAACTGTTTTCTCAATTGTCGGAACACTCAGCCTTGTCCCTTCTGCAGATGTCCGTCAACTCCGCGCATCTTTGGGGCCAGTGCGATCCATCAGTCATCGCCATACACAGAGAATGCTACAATTCCTTGACAGCCAACAAGGGTGGATTCGGCGCCATCGTAGAATACACGGAAGAGAAGCACCTCGGGCTGAACTAAGGCCAGACTGGCTCGCTTTCGGACGAATGGCACTCATCCTAGCTCCACTGCGACCTTGGATTGATGAGTGGGCAAAAAAAACAGAAAAGCAACCCCGATGGAGAGACGCCTTATCACAAATCCTCAACGATGCGGATCATGATGTGCAGGCAGCGGCTTGGATGTCTATTGAGAGATTCAAAGCAATTGGTACCGGCCTAGATGCTGCCCGGCATCCGCCCAAAGATATCGATGACCTGAAGCGCTGGTATAGAGGGGAATGATTAGAGTTCACCGAGCTCCATCCACATCGCCATATTGGCTGGTTCACTAATATCCGTAGGATTAAGAGAAATTCCTTCGCTTTCATTTGATACTGTAGAGCCACCAGAATGCGAAAACTCCGCAGTGGGAGAGTGCACCGATGCACCCCTTAATCCCAACCAAAACAATAGAAGAACAACGAATAAGAGGCAGAAAATAGTGTCCCACATGAAATCGTCCCTCATTTTATTTCAATCGTAATCAACCCAATTGGTTCCATTCCACATGAAGTACGGATTTTAACTTAAGGCCCAAAGTATAATTCGGACTCAATATCTCTAAGAACGGCTGAACAGAACCTCACCCTGAATGGCAGACTATCTAGACAGAATTGGAGCAGGTAAGATTCTGCTCGATCCAAACCCTCTATCGTTTGACTGGATACCTCAGGAATTGGTAGGACGTGACGAGCAACTGGGAGATTTAGCCTCAATGTTCATCGGAATCGAGGCATCACAATCTAGTGGATGTGCGATAGTCACCGGCCCTGTAGGAAGCGGTAAAACCGTACTTGTACGCCGATTCTCAGAGGACCTAATGAGACACCTAGATGGGAGGAGAAGGATTCAACCAGTCCATATCAACTGTCGAAACCACCCTACAACTTCTCAAGTTCTACAACGAATTGCTCATCAATTGGATCATGGGCACCCTGAACGAGGATTTAGTCCCGGCGAAATTATCCAGAGTATCAGGAGGAATCTAACCAGTTCAGAACGCCACATGCTACTTGTGCTCGATGAAGTCAGTGTCCTCCTGTTAAGAGAGGGAGATGATCTGCTCTACCAGTTACTCCGAATTGATGAAGGGCGTAATGAATCGGGCACATTATCTCTAATTCTTGTAAGTCAAGAACCAATTGTGCATCTCTTTGAAGCCGCCGTCAAGTCGAGATTTGGACAAAGTAACCGTGTCCGCCTCGACTCCTATGATGAGAAGGGGCTCCACGCTATTGTAGCACAGAGATCTGCGGCTTCATGCCGCCCAGGTAGTGTTCCAGAGGAGGCGCTATCTCGAATCTCCGGCTACGCAGCGGGCACAGGTGATGCTCGGCATGCCATCGAATTACTCCAAAGTTCCATCAGAAGAGCTGAGAAGGGGGGACGCAACGAGATAACTATCGAAGATATCCAACCCAGCACTCGCCTTTCGGCTAGTATCGAGCCAGATATGGTCGATGGGCTCACAGATCAACAGAAGATGGCTTTGCTTGCCCTGTGCCGTCGCCTACGGAGGGCCGAGACTGTGACAAGTGGAGATGCGGAGAAACTCTACCACGTTGTATGCGAAGAATTCGACAAAGAGAGGAGAGGGCATACTTCTTTCTGGGGTTATATCAAGCGGCTCGAGGAGATTGGCTTTATCTCGACACAGACAGGAAACGCCCTACAGGGACGTGGTCGAACCACATTAATTCGCGCCGTAAACATCCTTCCGGCGACCATCGAAAAACGATTGGAACAAGAATTGAATCGGGACACAAAGGGCAATTGAGCATCTGCTTATGCAGCGAACCGCTCTTATAGGGGCCAATGGTCGGCGAGTTGCGGTGAGTACAATGTCGGACCGAGTCTTCAAGGCTGTTGTCAATGACTCCAAGACCAAGATGGAGCGTGAGAACGCGAAAGGAGACAAGCGAACCTACTCCCCTTCATACCAAACAGAGGTCTCTGGGAACAACTACAATGCACTCCTAGGGAAGAAAATCGGAGACGATGTATCCGGCGTCAATATTCATGAAGACATGAATGGATACACTCTCCGCATCACAGGTGGCAGTGACAAGACTGGAACCCCAATGCGCCCGGATCTCCATGGTGCGGGAGTTAACGCAGTCCTTGTCGGCCCTGGTACGGGATACAAAGGGAAGCGCTACGTTCGCAAAAATGGGAAAGTCTACCGCTACAAATACGATGGAATTCGCCGTCGAAGAAACCTACGGGGCAATACAATCTCAGTGGATACCCGTCAAATCAATCTCACAGTTGTTGAAAAGGGGGCTCGTTCCCTTGGTGACATCTTCGGCGCCGGCGAATCCAGCGACGAGTGAAATTGGAGTGGATGAAGTCTGTCCGTGCTACCTCGTCAACCAGAGGTCAACATCGGACTCGTTGGACATGTCGACCATGGTAAAACAACGCTGACTCGAGCACTTTCAGGTACATGGACTGATACCCATTCTGAAGAAAGAAAACGTGGGATTTCAATCAAACTTGGATATGCTGACACTGCATTCTATCAGACGAAAGATGGGCAGCACTATGCAATGGGCAAACGCCCGGATGGCGGCAAGGATAATCCCAAGGAGTTGCAGAGAACTATCTCGTTCGTTGATGCTCCCGGTCACGAGACCCTGATGGCGGTTATGATTTCAGGAGCATCAATAATGGACGGAGCCCTTCTTCTAATTGCAGCCAACGAAACATGCCCACAGCCACAAACCCGTGAACATCTTGCGGCTCTACAAATCGCAGGCATCGAGAATATTGTCATCGTCCACAACAAAATTGACCTTGTCAGCCGAGAACAGGCGATGAAATCGCATGAGGAAATCAAAAAATTCGTGGCGGGCACCATTGCCGAAGGTGCACCGATTATTCCTGTCTCAGCCCACCACGATGTGAATCTTGATATCCTCATAGAGGCAATTGAGGATCGGATTAAGACACCAGATCGAACTGGGGAAAAAGAAGGAGTTATGCAAATTGCACGTTCCTTCGATATCAACCGACCAGGGGCCCGCCCGAGTCAACTCAAAGGCGGCATCATCGGTGGCTCAATTATTCAAGGCACATTTGCAGTGGATGATGAAGTCATCATTGCACCAGGTCGACGAATTACAAAGGGATCTAAACAATCATGGGAACCCATTGAGACAAAAATCATCTCGATGAAAGGAGGAGGTAAAGACCTTGATGAGATGCACGCAGGTGGCCTCTGTGGAATTGCTACACCTCTCGATCCAACTATGACAAAGGCTGACAATCTAACAGGACAAGTGATGGCAAGGAAAGGAGAACTGCCTCCAGTTTGGGATTCCCTCAACCTCGACCTCACCCTCCTCGAGAGAATGGTTGCAGGTGACGAAGGAAGTGCTGACATCGTCAAACCTCTTGCTCTCGGCGAGATGCTCATGATTAACGCCTCTACAGCTACATCTGTTGGCACTGTAACAAAAGTCTCCAAAGGTAAGACCACATTGACACTGCGTCTTCCAATTTGTGCAGATATTGAAAGTCGTGTGACACTTTCACGACGTATCGATTCAAGATGGCGCCTCATCGGGCATGGCACCATTAGCGGGTGAGCCCGTGCCTAATCTTCTCATCGATACCTGCGGATGGATTGCTGTCATCGATGCTCGCATAAATATCGATATTGAGATGGAACGGACAATTGGTCAAGCAAACTGGATCCTGCCCCTACAAGTGAAAGAAGAAATTGACAGACTAGCGGAAGGACGGAATGACCTACTTCTCGATTTACTTGCCAATCGATCCACGATTATCACAGACGAGGAGGGACACACTGACGACGTTCTTGTTCGGCTCGCACAACGCCTAGATGCACCCGTACTGACCGTAGATAAAATCTTGAAACGCAGACTCGTAGCAGCAGGATGTACTTACTTGGAAGTAGTACGTGACCGTAGTCTACGACTTGTAGACTGATTATGGCAGCGTGAATAACTCATCGTCGCCGTGCCCATCTAACCAACCAATCCTCACACCTGCATCTACCCAAGCATGAGCGTAGTATACTGCGCCAAAGGCACGAACAAGGTCGCCAATCTCAAGGAAGTGGTCTGCATCCTTACGGTAATCATCACACATTCGAAGCATGTCATTCAATCGCCTCTCTTCATCACTACCTGGATTAACAAGTGGCGTTGCTTTTTCCCGTGCTGCATCAGTGATTGTCATCGCTTCCTTAACACGCTCAGCAGTCAATGTATCCATCAATCACTCCCCTCCTGAAGTCCAAGAATACGGCGCACGTCCTCATCTCTCCCCAGTGCCCTATAGAGTTCCAATGCCCGTGACCACAAACCTTCGTCCTCTGCCTGTTGCGCGGATTCGAACATGGTAGATCGTTGAAGCCAATCCAGACGGCGGCGTTCTTCTTCCTGCTGTGAACGACGACCTTCTGCTCGAAGACCACTGACCCCCGGTGCGATACTCCAACGGAGCAAACCCTCCCTTGTAGCAGTCAATATACTACCAATTCCATCCGATGAGAGGTAATCGACTGTGTCATCACCAAATCCGATATTATTCTCTTCCAATGCATGACGAACCCGTCCCTCAAGGTCCATCGTCCACCATCCATCCATGCAACGAACAGCCCTGTATGGCTCAACATCACCATCGGATATGCGCTCAAGTTCATCCCAACCGAACGGATTAGGTACACCCTCATGTAGCATACCTTCAACATCAAGCAGGAGTAAGCGACCTCGTTCCAAGGAACTGCACCACATCCAACGACGATCCTCAATACGACGTTGGGCATGCTCTCCATGCAAACGGACGCAACGCAATGCACCATCGAGGTCGAGCATGAGAAGATGTTCTCTATCTAGCCACCCAACCAAACCACGCATAGAACCGACCCTAAGCCTACGAATACCGCGGCCATTGGGTCTGAAGACATGGAGATGGTCGCCACGATCAGCTGCCACCCATCCACCGCCAGGCCGAGATAACACCTCTCGATAACCGCCAGGGATGCTTCGACCATCACTAAGAGGGCGGCCGCTGTGTCTATCGAGAACATGGATTGATGTCCCAGTCAGTATCGCAACTGATGAACCAGCAATTTCGATTGAATATACATCAAAAATTTGGTCGGATCTCCAATGCAGGCTTCCATCAGTACGAATTGAGAATAATGTCTGACCTGAAGCAACTAGAGCTCCATGCTCATCGATTTCAACATCGTTGACTGGCCCTTCGACCTGATGACTCCAAATGACTTGCCAATCGTTCATTCATTCACCTCCGAAAAGAGGCCAGATGCAGCCTCTGTCAATCGATAGTATCGACTTCTTCCCTCTGTTCGCACGGATAGATAACCTGTGCGCCGCAAATCGTTGAACCTCTGAGATAATCGGGACCGTCCGACTTGGAGGCGAGCCTGTAATGCGATGTCAGATGGAGATACCTCGCGCTCAACTGCTGCTGTTAGAATCTGAACATCTGCTTCGGACATAGTCTTCAGCCTTGTAGGGTCCAATGGTTCATCAGGCTCCCAACGAACCTTTCTGAAAGCATGAATCCCGTCAATGACCCTTTTTGTATTGGCAAATGAACGATTTTCCTCCATAGGAAGGGCAGGAGGCACAAATTTCTCTCTCCTAGGGGTTGGGGCAGGGTCACCATCAGGCGCTGGATTGAGTGGTGTAGAAGGAGCCAAAATAGGATCCATCCACAGTTCAGCGTTACCGTCCTCTGATTTGACATCGGGAGGACGCGAAGTCATGGGGTCGATAGTATGCATTCGAGGACGTGCTCCCATGATAGGAGTAGATTCAGGAACATCAGGCAAAGGTGACGATTCTTTGGTAGATTCCTCGCTGGTACCCCAATCAATAGGTTCGATGGCCTCTGTTGTAGGATTAGGTGGAGCAATACTCATTCTTGTTGTATTCTCACGCATCCTACCTGTCAGACCGGAAAAAGCGCTACTGGGTTGTTTACGTGCATTCGAAGGTTCCGCCACAGAGGTAACTTCTGGCTCTAAGAGTTCAAAATCGGATGAGGGCTCAAATCCAATTGGTTCGGACCGGATATGTACCTCACTTTCAGCATAAATGTCAACTCTCTGATCATCAAACATAGAATCTCTATCCAACGATATCTGTGAATCTTCGGAAGTCTGCACCTCATGCGATTCAGCGAACAACGCTTCCTCAAAATCTAACGACTCTGTACCTCCAGATTCCATTTCTTCAGTCTCAAGATAAAGCACCTGACCATCATCAAAATCGATAATCTCGTCCTGATTAGCGATATGAATCTCTTCGGGATCGAAGCCGATTCCCCCGTATGAATCATCATCCATGGATTCAAAGAGAGGGCGATTATCGTCATCATCATCGATTAAAGGGTCCTCAATTTGATTCGAAGCGGTAAAATCTGAAGGTGGATGTACAACCTTTGAATCTGCAAACCAAGCGTCATAACCATCTTCATAGACATCATCGGAAGGAGGAGGATTTGCTTGCACTGGAAGAACAGTAGTTGATGGGAAAAGGGGCCGTGAAGGCTCAGGCCGGGCCCCCATACGACTACTAGAAGAATGGTGGCTCTCGCTGCTGGATTGTATAGAAGAGGTGAATGGAGGCTGCAGTTCCATGAAGGGGGCTGGCGGGTTCTTATCAGGGAATCTCAAATGAGCTAAATGTAACCCACATTGACGAACTATCTCTTTCGGATTGCCTTCAGTGTAAGAATGTAAACGAGCAATATCGTCGCCTTGCTTGAGGATAGTTTCGTGTGAGACGGAATCCATTCGCAAATCAACCAGCTTCCTAGTTTCCTCCAAAGTCAACGGAAGCAAATGATGAACCTTGTCAAATGATGCCCCTATGGATGAGGCACCGCCGAGATCGCGATATTGATCATCACTCATAGATACGACAGTCATGACCCTCATCGTTCGCAGTGCAGGCACAATATTCCGAATAATGCCCAAGAGGTCAGAGATAGGAATGAACGGATAATCAAAAGCAATTAGATCGAGGATACCGGTTCTCCCTTCAAGATGACGGCGGAGATAATCAGCAGCAGACTGAGGAGTAGGGGGAATCTGAAACTGATTCGTGAACTTAGCAACTGCTTCGTGGATTACGCCCGTTGTTTTTGTCTCCTCATTCCAGATGTTACCAATGTGTCGCGAATCATCAGGAGCTAAGCAATTCAACAAACTGGTCCGCCCTGAACCACTTGGACCCACTATGAGATGTATAGCAGACATGCCATGAGTCATTTGATTGTTGATTGTAGAGGCGATTTCCTGGCGGCCAACTAACATCCCCTGTTGAGAGTTGTTCAGAGCACGGAGCACAAATGGATCCATACGAACTGATGGTCCTGCAGGGAGCCTTGTTGCACCAACCATCGCTGCCCCATCAGGGCACTGATATAAACAATTCACACAAATTCACAAAACATTAACGCATTTCTAAAGCGTTTTTCAAACCGCCAAAGGTGTAAACCGTTTACTGAGAGATAATCAAAACAGCCACATTAGCACGAAATAACGCGAATTAACGCGTTGTGAAAAAGCGTTAATCCCGTGAATCGACCAATTCTTAGGCTGATTTTCCCCCTCCGAGGGTGGGCAAGGGACATAGGATGCCCCTATTTCGGAGAGAGTGAGGCGAGACAATGCCAGTTGACGATAGTCGAATTAGTGGATTCTACGCATTAGATGCAAATGAAAGGCGAGAAGTCATCGCCAATTGCACTGGAATTAGTGCCGATGAAATGAGCGCATGGTCGAACCCTGATTCGATGGACGCCGACACTGCAGATCGAATGATTGAGAACGTTGTAGGGCGATATTCATTGCCCGTGGGCATCGGAATGAACTTCCTTATTGACGGGATACCGCGACTAATTCCCTTCTGTGTTGAAGAATCTAGCATAGTAGCTGCTGCAAGCAATATCGCGAAGCGGGCCCACTCTTGCGGAGGATTTCATACAGATATGGACCCCCCCCAGATGATTGGGCAGCTCCAGATTCTTGACATCGATGACATTGCCAATGCCATCGCCGCTATTGAATCTGAAAAGGATAGCATTATCGAACGATGTAATGACATTGAATCAACGATGATTCGCCTCGGAGGAGGTTGCAAAGACATTCAATGCAGGACTCTGGAGACCGCGTCACAAACTATGCTTATTGTACACCTTATCGTCGATACAAGAGACGCAATGGGTGCAAACGCAGTCAATACTATGGCTGAACGAGCCGCACCTTGGTTTGAATCAATCACAGGAGGGCGTGTGCTTCTACGTATTCTATCGAATCTCGCTACTGAACGTCTTGCACGAGCAAAAGTGCGCATCTCACCCGAGGCAATCTCCAGTAAAGGAGACGCGGAGGAAGGACGCCGGATTATCGACGATATCGTCCTAGCCTATGAGTTCGCAGATGCTGATCCTTGGCGTGCTGCAACACACAACAAAGGCATCATGAACGCCGTCTCCGCCATTGGAGTGGCCTGTGGGCAGGATTGGAGGGCTATCGAGGCAGGAGCGCACGCCTATGCCGCTCTAAGCGGAAGATATCGCTCAATGACTCGCTGGTGGGTTGACGACGAAGGGTGGATTAACGGTTCAATCGAGATACCACTGGCTGTTGGAACCGTTGGTGGCGCTTCGAAAGTGCACCCTGTCGCACGATTGAATCTCCGATTGGCAGATGTAGACGGGTCCCAAGATCTTGCATCTCTGATGGCCTGTGCAGGATTAGCACAGAACCTCGGTGCAATGCGCGCCCTGGCTACAAAGGGCATTCAAGCAGGACATATGCGCCTCCATCTTCGGAACATGGTCATCTCAGCCGGAGCGAATGGAGATGAAATAGACATAGTTGCAGATGCAGTTCGTAACGATGGAGGTGCTATCACGCAGTCCTTAGTAGACACTATGTTAGCAAAACATCGTCAGGCCTAATCCTCGATGTCTTCCTCTGTGCCATCCGATTCCGGAACAAAATCCATGTCCCCCACCCCAGGATCCAATTCTCTAATCGAGTCAACGAGGTTTTGCGACGTAATGCCTGAGGCTTCTGCCTGCCCCCTAAACCACTCTCGTACTTTCTTCGGCTCAGTATGAGGGCATTGGAAACGCTCAGCAAAATAACGCGTGGTACGTAACCGACGAGAATTACCTTGCCTTCGGCGATCAACTAAACCAAGCCGGGCTAATGCACGGACATAGTCGTAGGCAATAGGCCCCATCATCTGCACTAAATCGCTCTGCATCATTGGTTGATGATATGCAATCAGGGCTGCAGCACGCTGAAGCCTATCAGGTATATCTCCTCTGAGTTCGCTTGGAAGATGTGCTGAAAGTCGAGGATGGACTTCCATGGACCACCTGCCCCCCACTTCGACAATCGAGAGGGCGCTGTCTCGTCGACGACGGTACTGATTCTGCAACGTTGTTAGAGATTCTAATATCACAGACTCAGGATGACTTGACTGCTCGGAAATCTCAGAAGGCTTCAGGGAACGGCCTGAACAGAACAATAACGCCTCTACAATTGATTCAATAGACGGATCAGTCATGCTTCCGCCCCCTCAAGGGTAATTCCGCGCTCTTGAGCAATTGCGACACGTGCTTCTTCGAACGTGTCAACCTTTGGCCACCTATCTCGAAGGAAAATACGGCCTTGATTTGCTTCACCCATCTGCCATATTTCAGCAAATCCACGATGTGTCAGGAATAGGGATGCAACAAATCCAGATATCTCGCCCTCGGCTTCCGCTTCGTCTTCAGATGCGCCTTCCTCGATAGCTAATGAAGAGAGATAAGTACGAACATCAGCGAGTTCAACTGGTGCGCCATCTCGTCCCAATTTGCGTAAAGCCGACCAGCAACGCCGTATATCCTCCTCAAGGTCCTCACGATGCATCCTTGATGATACATTAGCCATGGCCTCCTCAACATCTGCCTGGTGGCGAACACGTGCAGCCTCTCGTAGACGACGGTCTTCGGCCTGATCATGGGCGGCCTTAAGCGAAAATAACATCTCAGAAAGTGTGACTGGGCGCGATTCAGTGGTTCGACGGATACGGCCTTGGAAAAGACCAGGGAGGGCGTCCTTAGCTCGGCCAGTTAGAACATTGACAGAAAACCCATACTCGTTGTCATCAAAATCTGCTTCCCACCCGATATCTGACATCCAATCGTCATCATCTAACTCATCCTCCCAGTTTTCATGACGTTCGATTAGAGAAAATGTCTGGGCATGGAGGATGTTCCAAGCCATTCGTATAAGGCGACCACAGCTTGGCAAATCGATATTCTCAGCTGTCTCAATTCGCTCACCAAACAAATCAATGAACATCGTCAAATCTACATCCCATGGGTCGAGGGATTCGGATTGGAACAGTTCGAAAACTAAAGCAATTGAACGGTCAATTGGATCAACAAGCATCTGATGCTCTCCATTCTCCATCTCCGCAATCTCAACTAACCTATCGATAAACGGAATCGCATCCGCATCCTCTTCACCACCAAGAAGACGTGTCACGATGTCGGCACGCAAGTCATGAGAAACAAGGGGCTCCACAGAGAAACACCTCACTCCTCAATCTCCGATTCATCCATAATCTCGGATTTAGAAGCCTCGGATTCAGATGCAATGGATTCTTCAAGACGATTCTCCCATTCAAGACGCTCGTCGAGATCCTCCTTAGTATCTGCAGCACGATCACCAAGGTGAGCAATGCTGGCCGCTTGAGGCTCAACCTCTTGGACCTCAACTTCAGATGCATCTGCCTTGTCTTCATTCTCACGTATCCCTCCAAGGCTCTCAGGCGTAGGTAGTTCCTCAGGAACCCTGGGGCGGTCCTCAGGCCGAGGTAGTTCCTCGAGCCCCTCCATCTCTGCCTTGGCCGCCAACTGGGCCTCACGTTCACGCTCTGCTGCTTCTCCGAGTTCGACTGCTGCATCACGATCAAAGTTCATAATTAGACGACTACAACCATCGCCACCATGAGTCACACCGATGTGATGATCAGCTAACTGCAAGCTAACCTTGCGCAGTGTAACCATAAGGAACTGCGCACGCTCACTTCGGAGACGGCAAAGTTGCGCGATACTCTCAGCATTGAATGAATCAAGATTCTGATCAACCTCATCAAAGTAATAGAATGGTGAAGGCTCAAAGTCCTGTATTGCGAAGATGAGGGCGAGGGCAGCCATCGACTTCTCTCCACCAGATAGCAGGTGAAGTTCAATCTGGTTGCTCTTACCAGGGGGCTTTGCCCACATCTGAAGCCCGCCGGAGAACGGGTCTTCTGGATTCTCAAGTCGTAAATCTCCTGCGCCACCTGGCTGTAGAATTTGATACACTCGGCTAAAGTTAGCAGAAACTCTAGCAAGAACATCTGTCAAGCGAGTTCTGCGCTCTGTTTCCAACTGATCCGCAATTGAAAGTAGCTTTTCTCGACGATCACGTAGGGCGCTAGCATCAGCCTGAAGTTGCGCGACTCGAGTTGCGGCCTCATCGTACTGCTCGATAGCAAGTAAGTTGACACTACCCATGTTAGAGACGCGCCGTTCGAGATTGCGAACCTTAGTCTCAATTTCAGTGAAAGCAGGAATTACTTCTTGCTCAGAGGGTATGGATATCTCATTCTCCGTCATCTCATCTGCGAGTTCCTTGAGTGATATATGCTTACGATCAATCTCGGTGTTCAATTCCGTGATTCTAGTCATAATCGTGACTCGCTTGGAGCCCATCGCATCTACCTGAGCCTTGAGTGTCGCGCGCTCTTCAACATGCGATGTTCGCAATTCGTCCAATTCACGATGCTCTTCGCTCACTTGGCTATGTTCTTCTTTGAGTTCAGCGAGTTCAGCAACCCAAACCACACTATCAGCCTCGATTCTCTCGACCTCTGAGAGACTATTCACGGAGGTTTCCTCAGACTCTTTCTTACGGGCTTCGAGCTTGTCCACCTCTTCCTCCATCATGCTCAAACGTTCTCTTCCAGTAGTAAGAGTGGATTCCGAAGCGAGAGATTGTCGTGATGATTCGGTGTACTGTGTCTCAGCATCCCGCAAACGCTTGGCAAGATGCTCTGGCGTCTGAGAACGAAGTTGTTCGAGAAGGCGATCTCGCTCATCGACCGCAGCATCCCGCGCCGCCTCTGCCGCAGCAGCACTCGTCTCGACCTTCTCAAGTACCTTAGATTGGTGCGCAAGATCCTTCTCCGCGGCCTTCACCTGAGTGATTAGATCATTCTGCAGATTCTGGGCACGCTGCAAATCTGCCCTCACCTCGCGTACTCTAAGACTGCCATCAATGTCGGATACCTCTGACATCTTGTCACGGATTGTCTTCTGCGATAGCCTATTTTCCTCTAACGCACTAGTGACTGTCATCAGGACAAGTTCAGCCTCAGATAGAGCAGCTTGTGCTTTCTCGACTGCAGATAGGCCTGGTGTACGCCCTCCACCGAAGGTCGCCGGAGGCGCCTTGCTAGCACCACCTACCATCGCGCCAGATGCTTCGAATACTGAACCATCTACAGTGACCATGCGAACACCGCCCATATTCTTCCTAGCAACCTCCATATTCTGAACAATGAGCGTGTCGCGAACTGCATTCCTTACGGCATTCTCGATTGACTCATCGAAATCAAGAAGGTCCGCAGCAAATCCAACGATCCCGGGTTGACGTGAGACCATGAGAGAACGCCCTCCAGCACGGCGAACCTGCATCTTATTCAGAGGTAAGAATACGGCGCGTCCCAAACGATCTGCTTTGAGTCGACGAATGCATTGAGTCGCGACTTCATCGTTCTCGACGACTATGTGATTCATCCCTCCACCTAGAGCATAAGATAGAGCGAGCGCGTGTGCCTCGTCCTTTGGGCAACAGAGTTCGTTAAGCGGGCCAAGAATACCTTCAATCCCCCCGCTATCTCGAATCGCACAGATAGCTGCCACAGCTTGTGCCTGATTTGAGGAACGACCTGAACGACTCTCCATCTGCTGCTGAGCCCTGACGAGAGAACGTTCTGCCTCGTTGCGATTAGCCCGAGCACGACCCTCTTCGCCTTGGAGTGTAGTTTGTTGATTCTCTAATCGACGGAGTTCTTCGCCAAGACGAGTGCGCTCTTCTGCACTATCGACAACATCCATCTCCTCGAGTGTCATTTCAAGATCATTTACTTCCATCTCAGCATCTTGGAGGGATTCTTGAAGATCTGCGAGGCGTCCATGGGAAATATCGGCCGCTTGCCGAGCACGCTCCATCTCAAGTGTACTAACTTGAAGGCTGTCCGCGAGACGAGTTACTTCTTCAGATGCCTTGCCATAAGCACGATTCAGGTCCATCGTAGCACGATCGCCCTGCTCCATAGCCTTTCGAGCATCAGATTCCTCCTTTTTGGCAGCCGCCATAGCTGCCTTCGCAGACTTGAGAGCCTCTGTTGCCTCATCAATCACTTTCATGTTGCTCTCGACAGCATCGCGAGCACGCTTGATTTCCTTTGAGAGGCTCTTTGCCTCAATGAGAGCTTTTTCCGAGGTTGATTCAAGTTCACTGACTCGATCACTTGCTCGATCTATCTGTAACTCGAGTTTACGGATACGTTCCATTGTGCCTCGCTGATCAGTACCAAGAAGAGCCTCCATCTCCCTCTGAAGACGAACAATCTCATCATCGAGTTCCTGTATGCGCAATTCAGATTTCTCACACTGATCCTTCAACTCATCTGAGGATTCGATATAGCGTGTCCTTTCATCCCCAAGCATCCGAATCTCTTCAAAATTAGAACGATGCTTTGCCTGCATCAACAGGTAACGGGAAGACTGCAGATCCTCCATCAGAGTGCGGTATTTGAGTGCGTCCTCACGCTCCTTTTCCAACGATTCTACTCGACGTGTCTGCTCGGCCTCAAAAACCTCAATCATCTCTAGTTGAGATTCAACTTGCTTCCTCTGCCGTTCCGCTTTTTTGAGTTCGTCATCGTACTGAGTAACTCCTGCGACGTCTTCAAGGACACGGCGTCGTTCAAGTGCAGACATACTCGCAAGATTAGTGACATCGCCTTGGAGCACAATATTGTAGCCATCCCCCCTGGCACCAGCCTCGATTAAGAGACGGCGGAACTCAGTACTCGATGAGGGAGCATCATTCAAACGATAATCAGATACTGCTTTCCCCTTACTATTCAAACGAACAGATCGTGTAAAACGGACTTCGTCGCCATCCACCTTGAGGCGTCTTGATCCCTTGTTATTCACAGGGTTCGCGAAGGTTAGAGTTACCTTGCAATGTCGTGCAGGTTTGGCTAGTCCGCCGCCGTTAAAGATCAGCTCCTTGACATTCTGAGCACGCAATGACTTGGTAGAACGAGTTCCAAGAACAAACTGTATAGCGTCCCCGCTATTCGATTTCCCTGAGCCGTTTGGCCCAGTTATTGCTGTAAAACCCTGTTCAAGATCAATCGTCAACTCGCCCATGAAGGACTTGAAATTCTCCAGTTCGATTCGCTTCAGATGCAAATCATCACCTCATAATTCGCCGTCATATTCGTGCACCCCAATGACTTTAATCGGACCTTAGACCACTTAAATCAACACGTTAAGGCTCGGTAGTACGGCCGATTTTGTCCACTGAACGCCGAGCGCCAAAGTCACAACAGACCGGCCATGCCACATTCAACACAACCTGCACCACTACAGTAATGACAAACTCGACCTGGATCATCCATCCCATCTGATGAACCGAGCTGGAACACATCTTCGAGGATAGTGAGGCCCAATGCAGAACGCATCTGACCAATGCTTAGATTATCTGGATTAACATCGAGGAGCCTGCGCTGTAAAGTGCGATTTGTCGAACCCAAAATCTGTGTATGATCCTGTGATCCTTTGCGAAATATAAGTGCCCCCACAATGATAAGAATGGAATCAACCAAGATTCGTGGCAAACCAATAATCTCATCCCAGGCAATTCCAGGTTGGCCCGGAACTGTACGGCCCAACAAATCAAGAACAGAGAATATTGCGATACAAGAACCGAGGAGCATCCAAACCCAAGAACGACGCTTGGAGCGGCTACGAGATGATTTGCCCCCACCAAGTAGGACATTTGCAGAAAGGACTGAGATTAATCCAGAGATGAAGATAAGAATGAAATCAATAAGGGCATAGTCCCCTAAAGGACGCAAGCAATCCGAAGTTCCAGTAGCAGATATGTCATCCAAAATCTTCTGTTCGTTACACTCACCTATGAGCAATCCTACCAACTCGACTTTCTGGCGGACGAAACCATCCTGCCAAAGGCCATATTCGATATTAAGAAACACGGTACATAAGATCAGAAGGCACAGGCCCAAGATTAGAATCCGGGCCAGCGGCTTCATAGAGAGGGATTCGGACCCTATGCCTCTTCACGGTTCCGTCAATTAACGGCAAACACGAATCTTCTTGATGGCGAGGGGAGCGTCGCCAATCATGCCCGAAGAAGTCCTTGGCTTCGACGTCGTAGTGGTCGGCTCAGGCATCGCTGGATTGACTATGGCCCTTGAAATCGCGAGAGCGGGCAGAGATGTCGCAGTCATTACCAAAAAACGTCTGAAAGATTCCTCAACAAACTGGGCACAAGGAGGGATTGCTGGAGTCCTAGATTCATCAAATCTAGATGCAATAGAACGTCACATCGAAGACACAATTTCAGCAGGTGCCGGGATATGCGACGAGGATTTGGTTCGTGACGTTATTTCAGAAGCCGCAGTCCGCATCCAATCACTAATCGATGAAGGAGTTCCTTTCGAACGACGTAGTGATGGGAAATTCGATCTCGCCAAAGAAGGTGGGCATCAGGAAAAACGCATCCTCCATGTGAAAGATAGAACTGGAGCGGCAATCGAGACCACATTGATTGAACGTCTCAAACAACAGAATGTTACCATCCTTGAACAATGGATGGCGATTGATGTAATCATGCGAGAATGGGGGCAACCCGAGAAGGGTGTTCGAGGCATATGGTGCCTCGATGAGGAAGGCACTGTGCACACGGTTTGTTGTAGAGTGTTGGTACTTGCTACAGGTGGAGCAGGACAACTCTGGAGGGAAACTACGAACCCGAGTGTTGCTACTGGAGATGGAGTGGCAATGGCTTACCGAGCAGGAGCGGCAGCAAAGGATTTGGAATTCGTACAATTCCACCCTACAGCTCTCGCAATCCAAGGAAAGAGGCCTTTCTTAATCACAGAAGCGTTACGTGGCCATGGTGCTGTTTTGATGACAATCAAAGCACATCGAAACTTTCGAAGAGAAGGGGGAGAACCTGCAAACTATTCGTATATGTTGGAAATGGATTCTCGGGGATCTCTAGCCACTAGAGACATAGTTGCACGGACAACTGATCAGATATTGAAAAAGAATGGAGACCCTCACGCTCTACTCGTCACAGAACATCTAGATTCGAAGGAACTCAATGACCGATTCCCGACAATCTCAGATAAACTCGAGACCCATGGTATTCGATTTGGCCCTGACCCAATTCCTGTGACCCCTGCAGCCCACTACATTGTAGGTGGAATCGATGTAGGAAGGAATGGAGAATGTATGACCAGAGATGGAGATGTGTATCCCGGCCTATATGCAATTGGAGAAGTTGCTTCAACAGGCCTACATGGCGCAAATAGGCTCGCCTCAAACAGCCTCTTGGAAGCCATCGTGATGTCGCATCGCGCCCGTAATCACCTACTGGAGCGCATCGATGATTTTCTACTCGAAATCGAGGACGCACCCGTATGGAGAGCTGAGGGCCTACATCGACTCCAAGAGCACGCCCCTATCAAAGCCGATAGGATTGCACTTAGAACCATCATGTCTGATGATGTAGGACTTGTACGAAGAGACGAGAGATTGAATCGAGCCCTCAGAAAGTTAGACCATACAGGTGAAGAAATTGAAAGAATCTGGAGAGGGTCGCGACCAACGAAAGAATTAGTGGAACTACGAAACATGTCGATATTGGCAAGGTTGGTAACTCAAGCAGCGAAGAATCGAAGAGAAAACATCGGACTGCACTACAATCTTGATCTTGAATAATGTTAATTCCCATTCTCGATAGAGCGTACTAAATTCCACAATGTCTCAATTCGAGGAACTGCGAATCCATGAGACTCGGCCTTAATCACAAGAGCGCCACAAATCGCATCCACTTCGGTCCGACGGCCATTGATTATGTCTTGTAACATACTGCATCTATTGTTTGCAGTCGAGGACAATACTTGCTCAAGATCCTTGACAAGTTCATGCACGTCAAAGACAATACCTTCGAGGCGCGCTATCTCAATACCTTCCATCAGAGCTTCAACCGAAACCTCACGCAATGGAGATTCAAGTAACCTACCATTTTCGACACCTGCAATGGATGCCACTGGATTAATTGCAAGATTCAAGAGAAGTTTTCTCCATACTGCTACCGAACCATCAGCGACGGCGCGAGGAACCAGTTCAGCACGCTCAAAGATTTCACATATCGTCTCAATCTGATTCATCAGAGAAGAATCGGGACTAACTGGACCTATGACTACCTCGCCAGTTCCTGCCAATCGTATCTCACCTGGACTCAAGCATGTCACCCCATGAGTCACACAGCCTGCGAATACTCGTTCTTTGCCCACAATACCAACTGCTCGTTCAAGATGACCTATACCGTTCTGAACAAGGAGTATCTTGCCATTTTCATCCAAATGTTGGGACGCAATACCAGTAAGTTCCGAGACATGATGATTCTTACCGCATACGATGGCGAGATCAAGTGTGGAGTTGGAATCAAGATACTGGAACCTTTGCGGAGGTACCACCTCAAGAGTATCGGGGCGTCCATCATAATGCACCATGAGACCTCTCTCATCAAGCGCGTCTTTAGTTGGGCTGCGAGTAAGAAGATGGAGTTCAGATTCAACTTCAGACAAACGATGTAAGAACAGGCCTCCGAGGGCACCTACGCCAAGAATGCCGATTCGCATAATCAGCCCTCCACAACGGAACATACCTCATCCTGACTGTTCGTGCAGAAAGCAACATATCGAATTAGTAACCCATCCCCCGAAACCTCAAACCAAAGCCCAGAAACACCCCCTTGGATCTCAGCACGATCCATCGACACAACGACAGTACCGTTACTAGGGATAAACGAGGGCAAATCCGTATCCCATACCGAAACCAACGACGCAGATGCAAGATGAACTGACGACAGAGGCACATCCTCATGCCCAAAATTGCTCAAAATTAGGTCACTAGTTCCAGAATACATACTTTCGAGAACTAAGAATTCATCACCTACGAGAACAGGTGGACCCTCAACGAGAGAATGTATAGTGGGGTTATGATCTACACAAGTGGTCAAGAATCCCTCCGGTGGTGGATTCAGAGTCCCATTGCCAATTGGTTCAGAGAAGCGTTCAATCTGGCGACTTACAACCCCCGATACTGGGGACCAAGTAAAATTCTCAAAGGGATCTAATCTAACGAAGTTAGCACATGGCGATGATTCATTCGAGTCCCACCCAATCGCATCGCCTGTGAATGGAAGGGTACCATTTACTGGCCATCCATTAACGGGAGCGACTACTGAGGTACTGATATCAAGGAGAGGCACATTGAGATTAAAACGGACACCATCATCGAGTTCGAGTACTAAGGTTGGCCCAAGCAATCTCCCATCCATGGACCGCTCAGAGGTAGGGATTGCAAGCTCTGAGGGATTGACACATACAACCATAGGATTACTTTCTGTGATATTCAATGGATTCACAATTGGCTGATTATGACCCCCCATTAGAATCCAATCAGAATAGAATGGCGGCGATTTAGAAAGTGACAAGTTGGCGGCTTGGTCAATTGTATCTAGAACCAAATTAACACAATGCGAGGCATCCTCTTCATTCTGCATCCATCCTTGATTGAGAATGCGAGGCGCTCCGGAAGAATTCAAAATCACAGAATGATGTATCTCCATGTCTCCTCGACTACCTTCAACATGGATTCCAAGCTCTATCTGTCCAACTATGGTCTGATTAGGACGCACTGCACGAATCTCCAACAGTCCATATTCTACCGCATTAATGGCATATGCACAATCTGTCCCATTGAAATCCGATTGGTTTCCGCATCTAATATCGAATAACCAACCATCCACGGCACCTGAAGCAGAAACATGAATCAGACCAGACCTAGATTGAACTCCATTGCTCTCTAGGCTAAATTTGAGAACCGTCTCATTCTCCGCACCAATATCAAAATCTGTAATCCAATCCGACGTATCCAAATCACTATCCCAATCAACCATGGCATGTGAAATCTGCAAAGAGGGGTAAGAGGCGACAAGTAAGCAGATTATAACTGGCATAACCCAGCTACCTGGACTACGCTCAGGAGGAGCGGCTTCATTCAGCACCAATGGTATTGGGACTGTTTCCGATTGGAAACGACGCCACACAGCAAGGCTTCCGATTGCAATCCATACCCAATACTGGCCAGTGAAATATACAAAAATGACTGGAATCACTGTCAACAAAAGAACACGTGCCTGCTCTGAAGTATCGACTACAGCCTGACTCCCACGAAGAGCAGTGTATAGGTGATCCCCAGGGAAATTAGGTATTGGAAGTAGAAGGATGAAGCCGATGACCATGAGACCATGCCCAGCGAGGAGGAGTGGAGAAGCCCATTGAGAACGAGAGACCACATCAACACCTAGTAATGTCCCAGTAATCTCAACAAGCCAGTTCAAATCCAGAACAAATGGCATTTCCGTAAACTCAGGAGGGACACCGGGCGTCACTCGGAGACCCAGAATAGCGAATAGAATACCAGATACAATTAGAGTAGCGGGTACAACTATTGAAACGCGGGCGAGAGCCGCACGATCAGGAAATAGAATCTGATCAACACGCCGAAGATGGAGTATTCCAATCAAACCAAACGGCCAAATCGGATTGAGCCCCGTAATCGTGAAAGGTAGACTGAGCGGCAGTAGATGGTCGACATGTACGCCATGTGCAGAAGCGACTGAGCGCCGAAGGATACTAGCTAATGCAATTGCACCCATCACTGGAAGTGCATAGAAGGTGAAACCAGACATCAATGACGAAGCGGTCAACACCGTAGAATCAGGATTGACACGAACCTCCCATGACGATCCTATCAATGTCAGGAATACCATACTACTAATCCAGAGAATAACATGCATTTGCATAGAAATTGTAACTGGACGAATTGGAAACTGGGTAATCTCGAGGATATACGGTTCTTCCTCCTCTAGTAATGGAAGCCAACCGAGAGGCTCCAATCGTTCCGTTAGAGCATTCAACGCCGTTGCGACATCGGAATCAATTGCATCCACACGCCAAGATATCCCACCTTCTGACTCCGAAATGAGGACGAAATACTCGGAAATTATACGCTCAAGAAACTCGCGTTGACCCCAAGCCCGACGTTCAATCTTGAGGGCAGGAACCGCCGAATCCCCCTCGCTCATGAGATTTCGCTCTCCATAGTCCAATATGACCCTTCATGTTGGCCCATGGAGATTTATCCATACATCGAAAGATGTTCAAGAGACATCACTTGTTCTTGAATCGCTTGAGTCGGAACGTCTCCTCACGTTCCATCTCTTCAAGACGAAGTTGGATGAACACCTTTGCTTCCTCCATCTGGGGGATTACGACGAACTCAAGCGCATTCACGCGACGCTTCGTGGCCTCAATTTCCTCGAGAAGACGCTTGAGGGTAGCTTCCATCTCAGCGGCCTTCACTATCTTCTCGATTAGTGCGGAGTATCCATCCGCAGCCTCATCGACATAGGGTGAACCCCCAACAAGGCCCATACCACGTTCATCAATCGTACTGGTTAGATGTTCACCAGTTACGCTTGGAACAACTACACCCATGATATTGCGGCGCTCGACCATAACTTCAGGGTGATTCGCGATTGCCATGGCGGCGCTCTGAACTACAATTCCGCCCTCAACTGCACTGGCCAGATCAATACCTTGTTTTGCTTCACGGAAAGTCTGCACCAATTCCTCTCGAGCAGTAATCATCTCAGCTAAGAGCGTACGGAACTCGTGGAAAAGACCATCTCGCTTCATCTTCAGGAGTTTGTAGCCATTCTGAGTCTGCTTGATACGACGCTTAAGATTGATGAGTTCGCTACGTGTAGGCTTGATATCCAACGCCATTCACTCACCTCCTCGCTCAATCTTCTTGATTCATCTCATCATTCTGCGTGCTGACCATACTTATCGATGAGTTCACGATCCAGTCGCACAAGGTACTTCTCATCAATATTTGACATGAGGTTCCAGCAAAGGTCAAGCGTCTCATCAATCGTCCGATCCTCATCACGGTCTTGACGTAGGAACTTATCTTCGAAGATATCTGAGAACTTCAGCAATTGTAAGTCACGCTCGTTGAGGGCATCCTCGCCCACAATTGCCACGAGACCACGTAGTTCACGTCCTTCCGCATAAGCAGCGTACATCTGATCACTGACCTTCTTGTGATCATCTCTGGTCGTCTTCTCCCCAATGCAACCCCCCATAAGTCGAGAGAGCGACGGTAGGACGTTAATCGGAGGATAGATACCAGCCTGATGCAATTCACGGGAAATCACGATTTGACCTTCTGTAATGTAACCTGAGAGATCTGGAATAGGGTGTGTGATGTCGTCACCAGGCATCGTAAGAATCGGGAACTGTGTGATGCTACCCTTCTTGCCCTTCACGATTCCTGCACGCTCATAGAGCATTGCAAGGTCAGTGTACATGTATCCAGGATAACCACGTCGACCTGGAACCTCTTCACGAGCGGCACCAATCTGGCGGAGCGAGTCACAGTAATTCGTCATGTCCGTATAGATAACCAAGACGTGATAGTCGTGCTCAAATGCGAGGTACTCAGCCGCAGTCAGAGCAAGTCGTGGTGTAATCAGTCGCTCGACTGCAGGGTCGTCAGCCAAGTTAACGAACAGAACTGCATTCTCTAGAGCGCCCGTGCGCTCAAGGTCTGTTCTGAAGAAATTGTACTCTTCCGCAGTAATACCCATTGCGCAGAATACTACGATGAACTCCTCATCGCTATCCTTGAGCTTTGCCTGACGAGCAATCTGGAGAGCAATGTCATTGTGTGGAAGACCTGATGCACTGAAGATTGGGAGTTTCTGGCCACGAACAAGCGTAGTACAACAGTCAATTGCGCTGACGCCGGTCTGGATGAAGTCGTGAGGAGACTGACGTGAGTATGGGTTGATTGCCGCACCGATAATGTCTGCCTTCTCTTCCGCTACAATATCTGGACCGCCATCACGAGGTCGGCCTGCGCCATCAAGAATCCGTCCGACGAGATCGCGACTCACGGGGAGCTTGAAAACATCGCCGAGGAACTTGACTCCGGCTTGCCTATCGATTGCTTCTGTACCTTCGAATACCTGTACGATGACCGCGTCATCAGAAGTATCGAGCACCTGACCGTTCTTAATCGAACCATCACTGAGACGAATCGTCACAATCTCGCCATAAGCGACAGGTTCGGTCTTCTCTAGGAACACCAATGGTCCCTTGATGTCTGTGATTGTCTTGTATTCCTTGCTAGTCATTCACGATTCCCCCTTCAGTTGGCCTCCACCGTATCGGTGATTTCACCGACCATGTCATCGACAAGGCCTCCAATATTCTCCAGATAACCTTCTGCGAATCGAGCACGCATGAGTTCAGTTCGCGCGGGAACATTCACAACGTCCTGTAGGCGAGCGCCGGCCGCCATAGCCTTCTTCGCCTCATCCTGGAAGGTCAAGATGGCCTTGGCCATCGCGTATTGCTGTTCAACACCACTGTAGGCATCAACCGGATCAAACCCGTTCTGCTGCAAGAAGTATTCTCGAATCATTCGAGCAACCTCAAGTGTCAATTGCTGATCGATAGGCAATGCGTCAGAACCAACGAGCTGCACAATTTCTTGGAGTTCAGCCTCGACCTTCAGCAAGGCACTAATCTCAGTTCGAACTTCAGGGAAGTCACTCGCGATATTATCACGGAACCACTGATTCAGACTCTGAGGATAGAGAGAGTAGGAGTTGAGCCAGTTGATGGCTGGGAAGTGACGCTTTCGAGCGAGGCCGGCATCTAGACCCCAGAAAACCTTCACAATTCGTAGAGTACCTTGGCTGACGGGTTCGGATATGTCACCACCTGGAGGAGACACAGCACCAATGACAGTAACGGATCCATCGTCACCATTGAGAGTCTC
>JAZADD010000058.1:0-23367 GCA_036124005.1 Thermoplasmatota archaeon | reverse complement strand
TCTGAATCTCAGGCGGTGCTAATGGAATTATTTGACCATTGAAGTTGTGGAGAACTGAAACATCGATTAGTTGATCCCTGAAATTATCCAATAGTCGATTGAACTCAGTACCAAACTCATCTAAGTAAGCATGAGGTACCTGAATATCCTTGATTTCTAGATAATCATTGACCTTGTACATCAGAATCCGACCAATTGGGTCAACACCCTTGAACACTGGCCGATACCATCCATCGCGAAGGACGAAGCGAATCTCTTGGATGAAACGACTACAATATGGATCACTCTGTGTGAGGATACGAAGGGTTCGATCTTCTTCTTGATAATCACGCAACTTACGAGCATCCTCTGGAGACGCATAGAACTCGATAGGGTCTGGTTGGAGAGTGATTACTTTCTCGATGACACCCTTGTCTTCGAGTACACGTAATGTTTCAGCAATCTCTTCGACTGCGCGTGTAACATTATTTCGAATTGTATAGAGACGTATGGGGCCCATGCGTTTAACGTAAATTCCCAAGGCTTCCTCGAAATCCATAGGCTTGTAAACATCAGTTACACGATGGAATAATGATAACGAACGCTTTCTGTTAGGCACCACTTTGTACTGCTTAGCAACACTAAGCGAGCGGTCAAGATTACCGATGGCGTTACGGAAATCTCTCTTGCCTTTCTCCGTTTGATCCGAACCATATGATCGAAGGAAAGCAACTTCAAGTTCCTTGCGCTCCAAATTACGTTCACTCGGTACCATCTCAAGAAGACGTTCCTCATTTGAGCCACGCCATGGAGTAGGACGTAACCCCAGAATCAATGGAAGCTCCTCCTTCAGAGTGTAACCAATACGATTGTTCAACAGCCGGCCCATTACCACGTCTGAATCATGTTTGATGTCAGACCAATCTCCGAATCTATAGTCTGGTGACCGGTAAAGCAGTTCCTCCTGCTTCGAAAGCATGATGTGAGCACGCATCACATCAAGAGGGTCCTCACGAGATGAGAACGACTTGTCCAGGAGATGATTCTGGATTCTGCGCGCCTCGATTACGTCTTCCTTACCTCCTGTAATCTTGTACTCATCTACACGTAGAATGTATTCTCCATCCTTTGTCTGCTTGTAGAATCCGACTGAAAGTAAGTTGCGCACCTCAAGTTCATGAAGAATAACCTCAATCTGTCTCTTAGGGAATGGTAGCCTCTCAACTAGTTCATCGGTTGGCTTTGGCCCTTCCGAACCAAGGAGATCAAGAATCTTCACGCGAAGGCATTCATGAGGATCACTGAGACCTACATCAACCCAATCTGAATCCGTCACACTCGAAGTTGCTTGGAAGAAAAGGTTGCCAGTATACAATTCACGGACATTATCCAATTCAGAAGCACCTGCAGTTGCAAGACAACCAAGTGTACCATGGACTCCAGCCATGGACTTTGAGAACCATTTACCATCAATTTGGTCACTACCTGTCCCACGAATCCTCATAATTCGACCCGACTGAGCGAGCTCCTCAATCCAACTCTGAAGAATACTAGATGATACTGAACTGAGTTTCTCAACATACAAAGGATGTTCAGAATCCTCCTGAAGACCGCCACCAACGTCCATCAATCGTAATAATCCATCTGGGCTAGTTGGATCAGGTACCTTGTCAGTATAGTAACGATCGATACGCTCTGGATTGAGGTCCGTATGTAACGACCGTTTTCCAAGTAGACGACGAAGAATTACCGGGTCGATATCTTTGACTAGGAATGCCTTGGTTCTCATCGAGAGTAAATCTTGGAAGGCTGAGATATACAAATTCATTCCAAGTGGTGATGGTAGTTTAACTCTAGAATGGACCATCGTAACATTATCTTCAACCATTTCTTGAATGAATTCCTCCAACGCAGGCAAGTCAAGATCAGTGTGGTAAATCTCGTTCTCTGCCTCCTTGATTAACAGTGATTCACCTGAATCCATCTGCCTATGTTTCTTTAGTAAACCCTCAGCCTTGTCTTGAAACTGCTTAGGACTGACCTCATCCGCTCCAATCCTACGCGGGATAATCATGCTCCTCGAAGCAACCTCTCGGAAGCGTTTCTGGAAAAGTTGCGAATCCATGAGATACTTACGGATAATCTCACGTCCATTTCTTTCACGTAAGAGACCTGGGACAAGACCAATATTGACCTCTTTGCTAAGTTTGAGAAGAAAGCCATTTTCATCAAAAGATGCTTCAATAATGTTGATTTCGTCAGCTTTAGCCAAGGCTGCAAAAAGATTCCCTAGTGCCATGTTGAACGCCCGACCACGACAGGTTGTGACAACGTACGTAGGCATACTTCCTTCGATTTCCTCAATGAGTATACGATTAGGAGTAGGTACCAGGAAGGTCTCACGGAGATGTTCCTCAAGGAACTCTGCAAGGCTGTTAGAAACTGATGGACTCAATTTGTAAATTTTCTCAAACACTTGTCGTGGGTCCTTCTGGATACGTACGACTTGACCGACTTGATCAAGAACTTCAAGAACAGCATCCGAAAGCTCTCGTGTCCGACTCATTGCTTCTCCAGTCCATGATGGAACTGTAGGGCGGTGACCGGTAACTGGACTCACATTTACTCGTGTTGAATTGATGGCATGAACGCGATATGTCTGCCCGCCAAGAAGGAACACATCTCCTCCTCGTAGATTTTGAACGAAAGATGACGAAAGTTGACCTACGAGGGTACCATCCTGAGTGAAAACAAGGTAATTGTTGTCGGGAGCGATTGTTCCAATATTGGTGTAGTAAATCATCTGACTGAAACCGCGCTTAGTGTAGATGTTTTCCTCCCAATCTACCCAAATACGACGCTCTTCATGAAGCATGTCTAGAACTTCAATGAAATCATCGTAAGGAAGATTTCTGTAAGGCCATGAGGAAGCAACGAGTTCGTATGCCTCATCGATGTCCCATTCTTGTTGAATGACAAGTCCGATAAGGAACTGAGCCACAACATCAAGACATTTCTCAGGGAAACGAAGTTGATCCATTCGACCTGTAAGAATTGCATTCTGTAGAGCAACCAACTCAAGAAGATCGTGTGGACTCGTAGGTAGAAGGCGGGCTCGTGGCACACCTCCTACTTGATGCCCTGCACGCCCGACCCTCTGTAGAGCTGTAGCAATACTACCAGGTGAACCAACTTGAACTACCATATCTACCGAACCGATATCTATTCCCATCTCAAGACTTGAAGATGAGACGACACAACGGAGTTCGCCACGTTTCAGACGTTGTTCAACATCCAATCGAATCTTTTTATCCATCGAACCGTGGTGCCCCTCGACTCCTTGGACACCTGCCAGTTTCAACTTCTGAGCGATTACTTCGGTCATCTTCCTCGTATTCGCAAAGACAAGAGTAGTATTGTGAGCCTCGACCAAAGTCCGAATGTGAGGAATATTCAGGTCTAGAATTTCTTTCACAGGTCTAACATTGAAATCTCGCACTGGTAGAATGATATCCAAATCTAATTTTCTAGAACCTGAAATATGAGCAATTTGGATTGCTTTCGTATCTATTGAACTACTGGAAGATACAAGAAACTCAGCAACTTTGGTCAAGGGTTCCATAGTCGCCGAAATACCGATTCTCTGCACAGGCTTGGAAATTGTATGATCAAGATGAGCGAGAGTGAGAGCGAGATGTGTTCCTCGCTTCGTTGGAACCAATGAATGCATTTCATCGACAATCAGATATCTCAAATCCTGAAGAATTGGCCTGAAGCGCTTTGATCCAATAGCAAGGGCGAGTGATTCTGGGGTTGTAATGAGGATATGGGGTGGATGTCGTAGCATTTTCTGACGATCAGCCTGGGACGTATCTCCAGTTCTGAGACCAACAACGATGTCTTGTGCCCTATTAGGCAAGTATGTCTCCTTAATCTCTCTAAGAGGATCAATCAAATTACGTTGAATGTCGTTTGCAAGAGCCTTAATCGGAGAGATGTAAACACAATGAATCGCCTTCTCAAGAGTTCCATCCATTGAACGACGAACAAGATCATCAATAATGCTCAAGAATGCTGTCAGAGTCTTTCCACTTCCTGTAGGAGAACATAGGAGAAGATGGTCACCACGCTGAAGAACCGGGATGGCTAACTTCTGGGGCTCTGTAAAATCCGGAAATTTATCTTTGAACCAGTTCCTTACCGGGGCACATAGAGAATCCAGTAAATCCTGCGTTTCCGCTGACTCTGTGGCATATACTGGTTCCATTGTAGATTCCTTTCCCAAATCGGTGTCTGGACGGCACCCGAACGAGGTTATAACGGTATCCAAACAGTCTACACTTTACTCGCATATTGATTGATTAAATTGTAGTATCAAGTAATTTCATCCCATATGACCCCAAAGGAGGATACTATTAGGCCATTTCAGTGCGAAGGATTGAGAAGCGGCATGCCAAGCGATGGTTAAGCATGAGTGTGGACGAGGACAGGGTTCAGACCCTGATGGCGATGTTGAAGAGACGCGGTGTCGTTAGACCAGCATTCGAGCTCTATGGAGGCGTCGCTGGTCTATTCGACTACGGTCCAGTAGGTGGACGCATCCTTCGACGCACTCAGGAGATTTGGTTACATCATTGGCTCCGACTTGGAAACATTGTCGAGATTAACAGCCCAACAGTGACCCCTCACCAAGTGCTAGAAGCAAGTGGACATGTAGGTGCATTCAACGACCACGCGGTTCAATGTCGATCTTGTGAAAGTGTTGAACGGGCAGATCAACTGCTCGAAGGTTATGTGACCAATCCAGATGCTCTTGATGCGGCTCAACTTGATGCAGCCCTTTCAGAACATGGTATCAAATGCCCATCTTGTTCTGCTACTGATTGGGCTGGTAGCGCGCCCATGAACCTCATGTTCCCTACATCTATTGGCCCAGTTGGTACGGGACGTAGTGCCTTTCTACGACCCGAAACAGCACAAGGGATGTTCACAAACTACCCTTCGATTTATCGGCACTTCAAGCAGAGATTACCCTTTGGAGCAGTACAGATAGGAAAGGGATACCGTAACGAGATTAGTCCACGCCAGGGAATGATTCGACAACGAGAATTCAACATGGCTGAACTTGAATACTTCATTGACCCCGAAGCCAAAGTAAACCTTGCAGAAATCGCGAGAAATGATACACCACTAAACCTCGTACCTGATCCCAATGGCCCTCATGCAAAGCCATTGTCTTCTGAGATAATTTCAGCCTTGGAATCAGGTATCGTTCGACATCCTGTCGTCGGCCATTTCATGTTAGAAACACATCGACTAATGATTCAACTTGGTATCGATGCTAAACGGATGCGATTCAGGCAACATGAACAAGACGAAATGGCACACTACGCCTCCGATTGCTGGGATCTTGAAATTCACGGTTGTTACGGTTGGATTGAATGTGTTGGAATTGCCCATCGTGGCTGCTACGACCTAGAAGCACATGCTTCCTCCTCAGGAAGTACAGAATTACGGGCTTGGAGAGAATATTCAGAACCCATACACGTCGATAAGACTGGTTGGGTACCGGTTCAAGCCACGATTGGTCCAGCATTCAGAGGTGATGCAAAGATGGTGGTGCAGGCTCTTGAAGCAATCGAAGACCCGCCAGAATCCACACCATTTCCCCTGACATTGGCAAATGGAAGTGAAGTCATAATTGAAGAAAACATGGTGGAATCAAGACATCTTAGATACACCATAAACGGCGAATGGTTTACTCCCCATGTTATCGAACCAGCCTTTGGTATTGACCGAATTATATGGCATATGATGGACCATTCATTCAATCAAATTGAGAAAGAAGGTGAATCCTACGATATCATGCGCCTTCCAGAAGATGTCGCACCCTACGATGCTGTTGTTTTACCACTCTTCAACAAGGATGGAATGTCCGAGAAAGCTGAAACCTTGTTTCGAGATATCTGCTCAATCCCTGGACTTGTTCCAACCATTGATGCCTTTGGCAAATCAATTGGCCGACGCTATGCAAGAGCGGATGAAATAGGAATTCCTTGGGCCATCACAATCGACCACCAGACAATGGAAGATGAAACGGTTACGGTAAGGAGTAGAGATGATCAAAGACAGATTCGAATTGGTATTGATGAACTATTGAGGCAACTACAATCTCGAACTCTCTCAGACTATTTCGAATGACCAATGTTCAAGGCTATCCGATGGGAACACGAAACGATGGAGAACACATCCGAGGATTGGAGCGAGCGATATCGCCCCGAACGGATGGATGCTCTTGTTGGAAATGATGGGCCGAGAAAACGCATCGAGACGTGGCTTCACTCTTGGTCAAAGGGTACACCGGAACGCAAAGGAATATTGCTAGTCGGCCCACCAGGAATTGGAAAAACAACAATTGCACTCGCTACAGCAGCTGAATTTGGATGGAACGTGGTCGAACTAAATGCTTCCGAACAACGTAACGCTGCAGTCCTACGACGAGCTGCAATGAGTGGCGCAGTTCATTCTTCCTTGGACAGTTGGTCATCCTCCGGACAGGATACCAGTCGTACACTCATACTTCTAGATGAAGTGGATCATCTAGGTGGATCGTTCAGGAAAGTGTCAGAGAAACGAATTGAGCAATCCTTTGATGCAGAGATGGAAGGCGGACTCAAAGGAGATAGTGGAGGTAAAGCAGAACTTCTCCGTATCCTCGAAGAAACTCAACAACCAGTCATCATGACATGTAATGACAAAATGCGTCTTTACGGTCGTTCAGATTGGCGTACAAACGAAACAAGAATTCGTAAATTTGCTGACATCATTGAATTTCGGCGTGTAACTGCAATGAACCTCGAAACCATCGCAAGACGGGTCCTCAAAGAGGAGGGAGTTAGCATTGATGGGCCTGCTCTCGACGCAATGGTGCGCAACAACTCTGGCGATATTCGTGCCCTCATCAACGATCTACAATGTGCTGTTGAAAACGGCCACATCAATCTCCAATCAGCATTAGATCAAATTGAAATTGGACGACGAGATGCCCACGTTGAAGTGTTCGAAGGCGTTAAACGAATGTTTGAGGCACCAACAAATCGCGACGCTGCCAGTGTAGCCCGTGAACTAGATAGAAGTCCATCAGAATTGCGAACATGGCTATCTTGGACCACGACTATCAATCGAAGTGAACACAATAATCTCGCCATGGCCATTCGAGCATTGAAGCGTGCAGAATGGTCACATCGACAGACTTTCGCATCAAGCGCTTATCGGGCGTGGTATTGGACCTACGAATTGATGGGTGCTGCAGCCAGAGCCCCAGGTCAGAAATCTAGACCAGATGTCAGCTATCCAGATACTCTTCGCAGGGGGCGCGAAGGATGGACTACTGGCTCTGCGAATCAAATTCTCTCCGAGGCTGTTGGCACAAGTCACGCTGCTGGTCGAGAAAGCCTCTATCCGATCCTTCTCGCTATGCATGAGGACCGTATGGCTGGAGATCCAGAAGATATCGGACTATCACAACGAATCGGGCTTATGGCAGAAGACCACCTTGCTCTCCACGGTATTCGAAGAACTTCAAGCCAAGGAAAGAAAATTCTTGAACGGTTTTCACTAGAGATTGAAACCGATACAAATCCGATGGAGCTACCCTCTGAAGACACTACCGTGGAGGATAGTGATAAATCTGAAAGTAAGGAAACTACAGGGACACAATTCAGCCTAGATTCCTTCTGATGAATCATAGCCGCCAAGCACGTGGATTGAACACAACAAGCACAGTAAGAATCTCAAGTCGACCGAGCCACATCATGAGAGTCGTGATTAGCATCGTAGGTGGATTCATCGAAGCCCATGTCGCGGTCGGACCATAGGTACCGAGAGCAGGTCCTGTATTTCCAAGACAAGAAAGAGAGAGACTCAGGACGGATTCAAGATCTAAATTCGGTTCAAAAATTGCGATGAGGGTGGTGCCAACGACTGCGCTGACAGCCCATGCTGAAAGCATACCAAGGACAACTTGTACCTTGCTCAACGGAACAACTTCTCCGTTCATTCGAATCGAACGAACAGAACGTGGTTGCACTATTCTACCAATCTCTTGACGAACAATCTCGTATGCAATCTTCAATCGAAGGATCTTGAGACCACCCGATGTGGAACCTGCAGATGCACCTACAATCATCAAGAACATCAGAATCAACAGCGAGAGACTCGGCCACAATGCATAATCTGCAGATGCATAACCAGTGGACGTTCCGATAGATGCTGTCTGGAACATAGCGAAACGAGCTGATTCTAAGAAACTATGATCGCCCTTACTTGAGAGGCTGAACACCATGCCCAGCCATGCGAGAAAAAGGACACCAAGATAGATTCTTAATTCCTCATCCTTGAACGCCTCCTTCACACCACCGCGGAATGAGATGTGAAAGAGGCTGTAGTTGACACCTGTAAGAATCATGAATGCAGTGATGATTAATTCAATTTTCACTGAATCAAAGTGCATTATCCCTGCATCATGTGTACTAAAACCACCTGATGCCATTGTAGTGAAAGCATGATTCAGAGAATCGAACCCATCCATTTCAGTGAGAACGTAAAGAAGAATCCACTCAAGTAGAGTAAGAAGGAGATAAATTCCCCAAAGAATCCTAGCAGTATGTTGTAGTTTAGGACCCAATCTCGATAGACTTGGACCAGTAAGTTCGGCTGTCGCAGCAGAGAGGCCTCCGCCAATCCATCGACCTAGAATCAAGATACTGAGCATGATGACTCCCATCCCACCCAACCATTGTGTCAAACTACGCCAAAGCAGAATGCTGCGCTTCTGACTACCAATACAGTCCTCACCAACAACACACACTGGACTAGTTGTAGGATCAATCATTGTAGCACCGGTTGTAGTGAATCCAGACATCGATTCGAACCAGGAATGTAGTAGACCAAGTGCAACATCCCAAAATCCAGCGGTTCCTTCAATCAAATGCAATGGCCCTGCAAATGTACCTCCAAACCAATAGGGCATCCCTCCAAAAAAGATGACGACGAGCCAGCCCAATGCGACAGCAGTCACAGCTTCCCGGTCACGAACACCATCCTCCTGATCATATCGATGAGTGAATACTCGAATCAGTAAAATTCCTGTGGCTGCAGAAACCACAGTGGGGCCAAAGAAAGCCTGGAAGAGGAAGGGGAAATCTCCAGACTCAAGGTAGATACCAACTAGGCCTACGCAAAAAAGAGGGAGGGATACGACCGTCAAGGTCCATCCCATCAAATGTAGAATTGGGGCTACGCGCATGGGTCATTACCTCAGCTTGGCTTCCACCTGCTGAATTGAATCTCGCAAGCCGACAATGACAATACGATCCTCCGATTCAAGAACCATCTCCTCATCGGGGGGGAAGGTAATCAGGCCGCGATCTGCGACAACACGTTCTAGAGCGACAATCTTCGCATCTGCCTTCAATTTGCCCTGTACCTTCTCCAAGGACCAACCGATGTATTTGTGGCCCTCTGTCATCTGAACAGTCATCGCAACGAATTCCTTCGCATGACGAATAATCTGAAACCGCCCTTCGACATAAGAGTGGACATGTTCCAAAACAGCACCCACAGTAACCTCCCTTCGAGACACCGCTCGAGTAAGACCAATTCTGCGAACAGTGTCGACTAGAGTGGAATCATCTACAAGGAGTCCGGCTCTTTCAACACCTTCGTCAACAGCTCGCATAGCAATAGCAATAGCTCCATTATCGTCATCCATTGTGCTAATCGCGATATCGTGATCCCCAATTCCAATATCTTTCAGAAGTTCCACATCATCTGGCTCACCATGAATTACGTCTAAACGACGATGATTTCCAGCCTCAGACCCAACAAGATCGTTCGCAGATATCAAATCAGGTTCTACAACAGTTACATTCGAATCCTTAGCAAGATAATGTTCAGCCAAATCTCTGCCTACCGGTGTTGCACCGAAGATAATGACTCTAGGTTGATCGACCATCGGCTTTGAAACGAAACCGCAAGCGGTTGTGATTCGTGTCTGAACGTGGGAACCTGTCACAGCGAATAGAAGAAGATCACCCATTTCCGCCTCAGTCGTGTTGTTAACAATGGATGAGCGACCGCCGCTTCCAACAATACCAATTGGAGGAGGGAGGCCGTCGATGCCATCCGCATTCTGTAGAAGTGGACCTCCTAACAGGCCGCTTCCTTCAGCGACTCGGGAGACGCAAATTAGTGTACCATTACCCATCGGAACTGTGTGAAGGATTTGTGGTGAAACAAGACCTGCTGTCAATTCCTCTACAATCACCTTATCCGCATTAGCAATATGATCAACACCAGTCCAGTTCGTGTAATCGGATTTATCCATCTCACGGAATAACGGCATTCGATTGACTCGGGCAATTGTAACCATATCCTCTGGATTTCCCCCCCTCATCTCAAAAACACGCTTTGCAAAGGTGCATGCAAGGATGTTTCTCTCATCTGAATCAGTCACAGCAATGAACATCTCACAGTTCAGAATACCAACTCGATCCATCGCTTTGTTTGTTAGAATATCTCCCGAAATAAGCAAGCACTCGAGAGTGGATGCCTGCTTCAAAGCATCGGGGTCTGGGTCGACTAAAATCACATTCTTACGCTCATAAATCAGTGCTTGAGCGATGCCACGACCGACCTCACCGGCCCCTGCAATAACGAAGTTGCGCATTGTCGCCTCTCAAATGTCTGCCCGCGGGGGGGGTCTTGAGTGTTATTCTCCTTCAACCCACCCTAAAGTGAATGTTCCGTCGGGCACCGTAGGCGTCCCGACTACCGAATATTCAACTCCAAAAGAGCGAAGATTAGAATCGTAACTGATTCTCATATATACCGAGTCAATGTCATCGCCCGTATGCCCAGTATCTTGGACAAAATTGGAATACACTGTCGGAGTGTATAGCAACCACTTGTTATTCACGACATCAACGACTGCAGATATGTAACAGGACGCTGGAGTTATTCCTCTATCTGCGCAAGTATCTTCACTCAATGGCAGTGCAATATTAGACCAACCGTGTGATTCCCATTCAAGGAAATCACCTGAACCCAAAACACCCATCTCATACCATGTAGGAACCTGTTTTGTCCGCAATATAGACATCCAAGCGTTTGACTGCTCATCACAATCACCTATTCCTGCAGCGATACATGCGGGGCCACTACGGGGGTTATCTAATCCCTTGGCATACTGGATGTTGTCGCGTACCCAAATAAATGCAGCATGACTGAATGCAAACACATTATCCTGATCTTCAGGGGGAAGGGAAGCAAGTATGTTATCCGCTACAGTTTGAATAATCGGAGAGGTCCCATCAATCGCATAGTCGCCACCTCCATTGAGCCTATCGTAAAACTGGGCATCTCCAAAATTCTGAGTCAAATATCCAATTCCTGTATTATCTAAATCATCAAAGGTCCCAGACGTCGACTTCGAAATCCCATTTCCACCTGTCATACCCGCAACAGAAGAAGGTAGATCTGCCTCAGTCCACCAACTGTATGATTTAGCCTCAATCTCATATTCGACATTCAAAACCGCTCTTTCATTGGATGACGAGGAGGGTATTGCGCCGGTCCAGATTAAACAACGGCCGTATCGGCATTCATCGGTTCCAGCACCCTCTGCAGGCCAGTAGACTTGGGAGAAGCCATCCTCAAGTGCAATTGCATTGCTAGAATCTCGGAAAATACCTAGTCCAAGTGGTATCTCGACAACAGCAGCATCAGAACCGACCTTCATGGAAATTATTCTCTGCAAAACAGGTGCCTCGATGGCCCCTCCATCAGTCTTCGTAGCAAGTGTATCTGAGAACCCAATTCCATTGAAAGCAGCAGTCCTTTCAATCTGAGGAATTGGAAGTTTGTACATAAATCCTGAATCACTGCCTTGCGAAGGCCCAAAATCGTATTCGTAAGTGCTTAACAGAGTGTAAGATGCTTCGATAGGATGTACTGTGCTAGGTGTAAACAAATCTAGGATATCACCGAAAGAATCCTCGATTCCATCTACAAGAGGGTCCTGGGCGGGAGTAAACATAATCACTGCAACAATGACCAATGCAAAGGCTGCTTTTCTCTGCTCGCTTTTACGGACTACTAAACGACGAGGAACATCATCCCCACTTAACTGCTGAAGGGCCATCCTCCTTTGGATTTCAGCCGGAGGAGCGGGTGCACTAGCTTGTCTACGCCTCCCTGGTGCTGCACCCTTAATCGCCTTACGGCTTGGACGATGGCCATTTGAAGCCCCCATGGAGGGGCCACCCACTGAAGGGGAGATTCTAGCCTGTAGACCGCTAGATCCAGAGGTCACACGACCACAAGTCTCGCAGATGATGAACCGGCCCGACATCGGAGCCCGACAGTGAGGACAGCGGGGCATCCATCGAAACTCAGCGAACCGATTCATGAACCTTGAGCAAGTAATCCCTCGTTACCAGTCATTCCTCTTCAATATCCGAATGTCCGAGTTTCCTATTCTTGAGGATTCGACGCTCGACCCGAAGTTGCAGAGGAGTAAGACTACTTGGAAGCCAGCGATTATTGGCCCGTGCATCAAGCCACAAAGCAAGAGCAAGACCAAAACCAAGAGCGACCGGGGTGACGAGTACTGCGAGATAAATGCAAAGGCGAACTGAAGCACGACCTGCACCTGTAAGCACAAGAGGTGTGAATCGTTCCTTATGACGGACAAGTGCACCTTGAGCACTACCAAGAGGAGCGAAGGTAAACCCAGTAGTTACGCCAATCAATATCGAAACAAGAACTGTGTCAACACCGAATCCATAAACATCCGAACCAATAGATGCAAGCGCAGGATCAAAGATTCGAACTGCAGCCACCGCAGTTGTCATCGCCGCACTACCAATACCAAACGCATATCCAGTCGTTGTCGCAGCAGAAGCGACCTTACGTTCTGACCTTGAACAAAGATAGACGCATAGAGCACCCTCAGCCCATCCTGCAAGCAATAACAAAACTCCCATTTCCACTAAGTATAATGAATCCTGAGCTAAATCCTCATACATCCGGCGAAAAACCCAGATGTCAAGAGCTGATGCGAGAATAGCACCAACAATGAAGCCGATGATGAGGGCCTTGTAGGCTTGTGAGAGATCCTGAATTGGAGTATAACGGCGCATGCCCCGTGCCCAAGCCATCGTGAACGTAATCAGCCCGATGAGCATCGCAATTTGGAACTGCCATTGGGGCAATTCTGTGATCTCCATGACCGTTCCACTGGCTTCTCTGTGAAATATCCGCCGCATTCCGTTGGTTCAAGAAGTGGGTTCCACTCGATACACCATGGTGCGACTCCTTCTATTCGGTGGCAAAGGTGGAGTTGGCAAGACTACAATGGCTGCTGCAACTGCTGTATGGTTGGCTGATTCGGGCCTCCGCACACTACTAATCTCGAGTGACCCTGCTCACTCAACATCTGATTCCCTAGAAGCAAAACTTGGACCTGAGCCAACACCTGTTCCCGGGGTTCCCAACCTCGAAGGCCTAGAACTAGACCCCGAAAAGGGTGCATCTGCACTAATGCCAATGCTCAATCAAGCAATGGGGGGAGCAACGAGTGGTCCACTCGGTGCAATCCTTGGTCAGGATACTGTAGATGGAATCAAGAATGAAGCGGATTCGATGAATGCTTCCGATCTAATGCTTCCAGGCATGGATGAAGCGATGGCCTTTGAAACAATACTCCGCCATGTAGAAAATCCGCGACATGACGTTGTTGTTTTCGATACTGCTCCAACAGGACATACACTACGATTCCTTGGACTTCCTGAAATTCTAGATGGCTGGACTGATAGAATACTCAGGCTAATGAGAATGACTGGTGGAATCCGTGCGATGCTAATGGGCGGCTCACGTGAAAATGAAATTCGTGGAGAAATAGAACGATTCCAAAGGCGTGTACGCCATATTCGTAGAATTATGGCCGATGACTCTGTAACGACTTTCTCGTTAGTAACTATCCCAGAGAAAATGGCTGTCTCAGAATCTATTCGTGCGGCTGATGCTCTGGCAGAATACCAGATTCTTGTCGATCGTATCCTTGTGAACCGGTGTACCCCCAATCTAGATCATCCATTCTTGCAAAGTCGACGTGATATCGAGCAGGCTTACCTCGCAGAACTCAAAGATAGGTATGAGGGGCTAAACATCCACACTGTACCATTAGAATCCTCGGACATCCATGGTCTTGATCATCTAAGACGTGTGGGGAGCCACCTATTGGGTGCTGCTGAGCCCACCAATCCAAGTTCCACTGAATTACGAATTGGCGCTCCAATGTACTTCGATATCATACGTTCCGAAGTACGAGATGAATCTGATGAAAGAACAACTTACACTCTCCATCTACCTGGTGCTGATCGTACTGAAATGGGTTTGAGAGGGGAGGACGGGGTCCTGTATATCTCCTTGAACGGCCAAGAGAAAAGCCTGAACATTGGAAGGGATTTCGACCCTAACTCTGTACAAGCTGAGTTCAATGGCGATCTCCTCAAAGTTCACATCCCCCGTTAATGGACAAATAGAGCCGTTGGCTTCAAACCGAACCGACTCCACGTCGACCCATGGCCCTCGAAGGACTCCGCCGTGGCATCCAAGGTGCGCTGGGCCGACTCCGTGGTAAACGGACTATCGATGAAGAAGAACTTCGAGCGATGGTCAGGGACCTCAGAAGGGCACTCCTTGCCGCTGATTTCAATGTCCGTCAAACCAAGGAAATAACCGACCGTCTTGAACGTCGAATGAAGGAAGATGAACCTCGTCCAGGCGTCACTCTTCAGACCCATGCGATGAACATCATCTACATGGAACTCGTTCGAATGCTTGGTTCTCCAAAGGAGATTATTCCGTTCAATCAACGCGTGTTGATGGTAGGGCTCTATGGACAAGGGAAAACAACCACCACAGCCAAGATGGCTGCATGGTGGAAGCGCAAACACAAGTTAGACATCGGAGTAATTGAGGCAGATGTACATCGACCAGGGGCTTACGCCCAACTCTGCCAACTTCTCGAACCTCATGGAATTGATGTTTATGGAGAACCGGAAAACCCAGATGCTGCTTCAATCGTCAAAAATGGAATCGAATCTCTAGGTAACAAGGACGTGTTAATCGTTGACACCGCGGGTCGCGACCAATTAGACGAGGACCTTCAGGCTGAACTCCTCGACATCGCTGATCTCGTAAAGGCAACTGAGACTCTTCTTGTCATTGACGCTCAAGTAGGTCAAGCAGCAGGCCCTGTCGCGGCAAAATTCCACGAACTCGTCGGAGTCACAGGGGTTATTGTCACCAAGATGGATGGTACCGCTAGAGGAGGTGGTGCTCTATCCGCCGTAGCAACTACCGGATCACCTATCGTATTCATCGGTGAAGGTGAACGTGTCGAGGATCTTGAGAAGTTTGAGGGAGATCGCTTCATTTCGCGCCTACTTGGAATGGGCGACATTCAGGGCCTGATTGATTTAGCACCAGAAGATTTGGATCAAGAGGAAGCAATGCGCCTAACTGAGAGGCTCATGTCAGGGCGCTTCTCACTGAATGATATGTCTCAACAGATGGAGATGATGTCGAAGATTGGGACTGTGGACCGTATTCTCTCGCATCTTCCAGCCGGTATGTTTGGAGGCTTGGGGGCCATGGGGCGCGCACAAAAGGAACAGATGCAAGGAAATCTGGAACGCTTCAAAGTCATCATGGATTCGATGACATCCCACGAAAAAGATGAACCTCAGGTTTTGAAAGCAGAACGGATTCGACGCATTGCAAAGGGATCAGGAGTCAATGAAAAGGATGTACGAGAACTTCTAGCTCAATGGAATCGAAGTCGAAAAATGATGAAGGGAATTCGAGGAAATCGACAATTACGCAAGCAGATGAAGTCGATGATGAGTGATGATACTGACTTTGACCTACCTATGTGAGGGAATTGTATGCGTCACTTTGCCATAGTAGGGCATCGAGCGCCCGCCTCCGGGAACTTAAATCTCAACGATCTTGCGGGCTCTGGCGGCCGGATGGATGTTCTCGCTCGTGCCATATCGTCGGCACTCTTTCTCTCACATGGTATTCGAGAAGACACCACAATCACCCTGCACCTTATGGGAGGCCCTGGGGTCTCCCGAAGGATTCGTTTCAATGGTGCCGAGGTCAAGGGCTTACACGTTGATGAACGTGCTATTGGAGGGCGTATTCGATCAGTAATCTCGGACCCAGTGCCTCCCCGTGGACAGTGGGTTAGTCATGGAACTGGGATTGAACATTCAGGAGGTGATTTAGAGACAACATTGGCTGAATGGGATAGTTTGGAGATTATGACATATGTTCTCTCAAAAGATGCTCCTCGACTCATCAAAGATGTCAATCAACAAGAATTGGGATTTATCCTCAGTGATGACCTTCCTTTCAACTCTGATGAAGAAAAAATCATAGCTAATCTCTCTCGTTGTTCATTGGGGAATCAATGGTTGCAAGGCCACATTGCTATTGCAATTGTCCACCATATCTTAGATTAAAGGGGGGTCTGAATGAACGAGGAGAACTCGAAGCGAATCTGGGCCTATATGCAGGAAGCAGGTGATCGACTGGTCGGGAAGTTACCGCCTTCCAGACGTCATCCAAAGGGAAGAAATCCCTATGCTCACATTGCTATCTGTGTTAGATCTAAATTTGGGATGACCTACAAGGAAATCCCAGACGAGCGTATCGATGAGGTTATTGAGTACATTGAACACCTTGTCCAGAACCCATCGTAATCACCTTCTAACTAAATAGAAATCAGCGGTGATTTATCCATCTTGGTAGACCATCAGAATCAGAAATATTTGCTTGATTCAGGGCCATATCTCCGACATTTAATGGATGGAGTTGTGGCCAAGATGCTAGACAAGTCAAACTCGCATACCCCTTCGAAAGTGAATCGCTAGCAACGCCCTCGATATCATCATCCTCGATAGCAAGACTCCCCACACGGAGCGTTTTAGATTCCCCCTCAGCGTGGATATTGCAAGCCCCTGTATACCAACGAGCACCTACTTTAGATGCCTGAATCCTACCGGTACAATCCTCTGGAATATTGAGATTGAGATAGATATCCCCCTGACCGAACATCCGGGCCAAGGTCGAATCCTCACCGTCGAACTCAATCTTAGCGTCGCTGCGTCCAGGTCTGCGGTACTCGTTACCTCCTGCTAATGCGTACTCAAGAACAGCTTCAGCAAGATCTGATGTGAGACGAATTGCAGTAGTTGGATCAACAGATGGATCATGCTTAGCAATACTACTAGCAATGGATGGAAGGCCATAGAGTGAAGCCTCTCTCGCAGCAGCAACCGTTCCAGAATGTAGAAGATCGACACTCATATTCGGTCCGACGTTAATACCGCTGATACACAGATCGGGCTTCGGATCACCGTTGTGCTCGATGTACCCATCTATTGCAAGAATAATACAGTCACAGGGCGTACCACCAATCTCATGAATCGAGGGATATGGGTTTGAGGGATTAAGATCCATTTGTTGGAGCAAGTCAGAACGTTCCTTGGTCTCCACATCCTGCCTCAAAGTCAGAGCCATTGAGCGACCTGATTGGTCCTTAATCGGAGCATATACTAGGACACGATGATTTCGTCTTTGAAGTTCGGATGCCAGTCCGAGAAGGTAGGGGGACTCAACACCATCATCATTGCATAACAGAATGACTGCCATGGGCTTCCGTGATGGACATCCTTCATCATTCTTCGGCGTCAGTATTCACTACTGATTCCACATTTGTGGTGACCGCGTAGATGCCAAGGAGGATTAGACCCCCGCCGAACCAAGTCCATGGATCGGGTGCCGTCGCCGTCCCTAGAACCATGCCAATGATCGTTCCTAGAATCGGTTCGATCATAACTGAGACAGAGATGACAACCGGTGATATCCATCGAAGAACGGCATTAATGCCGGTATGCCCTACTAATCCTGGTCCAATTGCCAGATAAAGAACAGCAGGGAGCCAAATCGGGTTAATCCATCCAAAAACAGAGAAATCCGCACTCATTCCAGAGAAAGCAGTTCCTTCGAGACCTATCGAAGCAATCGTGAGAAGAATTGCACCAATCGCTGTCACAGGAAATGCGTAAACAAACAAAGGCATCCAAGTACGGAGGCTACGACCTGCTGCGAGATAACCTACAATTGCAATCGCGCCTCCAAAGGCCGCTAGATCCCCAATTAGGGTGACATCACCGTCCCCTCCTGCTCCTGCCAATGTGAAAGTAACGCCAATGAAGCCAATGACTGCACCAAAAGATTGGCGCGTTTTCAAAGGACGCCCTAGGAGGGCAAGGCCAACAACAAAAACGAGAGGATGAGCCGTCACAAACAAAAGAGAATGAGTCAATGTGGTGTGATCTAAAGACCATACCCAGAGACCAAAATGGA
This sequence comes from Thermoplasmatota archaeon, assembly GCA_036124005.1. GTDB lineage: Archaea > Thermoplasmatota > Poseidoniia > Poseidoniales > Thalassarchaeaceae > MGIIb-N2. Next base: position 4,884 of record JAZADD010000058.1, on the reverse strand, counting down.
GGAAAAGGCATACTCCACTACCAATCAGAATCCCAAGGTTTCTTTGTTCTGTGAATCTCTTTCGCGAGTCATTATCCATTTTTTTCCACTGCATAACTGCAAAGGGCAGTAGAAGTAACGATGTTGCCTGTAATCTCCAAGATGCCTTCAAGATTGGAGGGACTCCTTCGATAATCTGCAAAACAGCACCAGCACTTGAGACCGCAACTAACGCAGCCGCGAGAATGAGCCATGCATGAAGAGGAACCGCGCTGCGGGTCATCCAATGAATCCTCACTCGACGATGTCTGCATCCATCACGTCGTCATCTTTCCCGCCGAATGAGATAACGCCTGCTCGAGCAAAGAGGGCAACTACACCGGCGGCCAACAGAATATTTGCCACAACAAATCCAGCAAGTCTAGCCATTGGATACCAACTCAGAACCTGTAAAGGAACGGTACAAGTAATTGATTCATCAGATACATTGGAACATATTGGTTCATCTGGATTCGCTGCATTTTGTGACTCTGCCAAAGCAACTGCTGCAGTCCATTGTGCCTCTTCTTCTTCGTGCTCACCAAGAATCAAATCATCCAGATAACCATCTGTCCAAGTCTCTTCCGTGTATGTCTCCTCAACAGTGAGTTCATCGGCAACGGCAAACATAGCTGCTTCCACTCCAAAGAAAGCCTCTCCAGTCAATGCACCTGCTGCAACCATGAAAGTCATCAAGAGCATAAGGGCACGCTTCTGTTCAGCCTTACCCGAACCTTCCTTTTCTCGGACTTCTTCAACGACCGGTTTGAGAGACTTATCTTCCCAGCGATCACGGAGACCTCCTCCAATCAACATAGGTAGTGTATAGGGAGTTGGTAGATACATACCTAGACCGAAAGCAGTACCCATCCCGGTCGCCCATTCTGCGAAAGCACCCAAGAGCATCCCTAGGAATAGTGCTCCCCAGTCACCTTGTCCTTGGTAGAGAACAATGGTAAACGATGCGAAAGCATTAGCTTGCGGAGCAAGGAGCTCAATCTTCCCATTAGCAAGAAGATCGGAGAGGAAAATTGCAACTGCTGCACCAAGAATAGCTCCAGGAACAACACCCATGATGTTACCTTTCGATATGTGATATGGACGATTGCCGATGTATAGGCTGTTCTTGTAATCGGCAACGACTGTTCCTGACATCGAGATTGCACTACCGAAAACAGTAGTTCCAACGAGAGCCATGAGCACCGCTTCCTCCTTAGCGAGACCGAGTGGCTCACCAAGGTAGAGGAAAGTTAGCAACAACATGAGCAGCACGATGAAAGAGGTACCACTAACCGGTTCAATTCCAGTTTCACCCATCACACGAACTGCAATCGCACCAAGAAGGAAAGTTGTCAGAATGAGAACAATAGCGAAGATAACCGCGGCGAGTATCGGGAAGCCACCTAGGGCGAAAATGATAATCATCGCGAAGAAAGCGATAATCATGAAAATTGGAATGTGCATTAGTGGCCATTCGTACCAACCCTTTCCTTCGATATACTCTTCACTCTTCTCGCCTCCAAACGCCTTGCGTATGTCACCAAAGATGTTGATGAATGTAGGTGCCATCTTGAGAAGACCCAACAAACCTCCACCAAGGATTGCACCAATCGCAATTGTTCGAATAATAGTGAGATACGCCTTCCACTGAAGCATTGGATAAATGGGGTTACTCGATGTATCTGCATAGGTACTCAATCGAACATGATCACCGATTGTGGCATCATATACGGGGACATCCACCATCACAGCAATTGGAATGAGGTAGAACCAAGCGATTAGTGAGCCGAGGTTTACCAGTAATGCAGGTCTAAACTTCATGAACCAACCAATCGCGAAAAGAGTCGGACTTAGTTCAAATCCAATGAAAGTGTATGAGAATGGATTCGTCTTGCTGTAAGTAGTAATCCCGTTAAATGGCGCATGGGACATTGATTCTCCACCGGTCCAAGAATTTTGCAAGGACGAGGGTTGGTGGAACCAACGCTCAGTGTAAACAGAAGCAAGACCCCACTTCTCACCACTAAGAAGACCAACAAACCAATCCATTACACTACCTGGTGCAGATGCAACCTTTCGGGCCCAAAGTAGTGGATAATCGATGAGCGCCATGAATCCCATCGTTATGACTGTCCATACTCCAACCGTCTTGAGTGACTCGCGGGCAGACTCAGCCGCGCCTGCATTGACATCTGTCGCAATATCAAGCAGTTTTAGAGTGGCCTCGAAACCCGGCATAGGCAGAGGATCTTCAACAAGCCAGACACGTCTGAAGATGATGAAATACATCACACCTAGAAAACCAGCGAACATTGATGCAATGATTCCGATGAAAGCCAGTTGCATCACATCAGGTTCCTGAATAAGATGGACGAGTGTCCCATCGTCACCGAGAATCTTGTAATTATCACTGTAAGCAAGCAAGAAAATTGCAGGGAAGGTGAAGATGAAACCTGTTGATGCATGAGTAGCCCCCGTTGTCGCACTCGTTGAAATGTTGACCTCGGAAGGTGACCACTTTAGAGCCATACCAAGCAGATACGCAACATACCAAGCAGCAGAGACAGCAAGACCAATTTTGAGCCCGATATAAGCAGTAACACCGCTAAACACGGCCCCAATTAGAATACCAATTAGAATCTTAGATGTAGACCAATGTGAGATTTCAAAACCTTCCTCGATATTCTTCTCTTCGAGGTATTGCTCCAACACACCAGTGTTGAGATTGTTGTACATGTTTTCGTCGAGCCAAGTAAGGCTCCCTTCCTCAATCGCCTTGATTCCCTTAGCCGTGACTGGACGGCGATAAACCGAGCGAGGGACGTCCGACATCACACAACCTCAGTAGGTGGTCCGTGGATTCCCCGTTTATACTTCACCCGCTTGAGTGGTAATCTTCGTCCAATCGTTTTCGCATGGTTCGAATGATGGTACGGTATCCCAATTGCCCATACATCATGGAGGCTGCATCGTTGCTAGCATAAACTTGCAATCGAACTTCTGTCGCTCCATCGCGTATAGCTCGCTCTTCAGAGGCTTTCACCAGGTGACGTGCGATGCCACGTCGGCGATGTGAAGGTTTGACCCAGACATCAGCAATATTCCAAACAGTGCCAGAATGATCCAACATATTGAGATCAGGGGCGACTGTAGCGATGCCTACGATGGATTCTGATTCAATAGCCACTATGATACGACAATCTAGTATAAGCCGACGGAGGAAGTTGCGTACGTCATCGAAATCCATCGATTTAATGTCTAGACGTGAATCATGAAGCCTCTGATCCGAAACCAGTTGACTCCATGCATCAATGCATCCATCAAGATGCTGAATCAGAGCAGGACAAACCTCGACAAACGGCTCATCGGTCGTAGCGACCACGGTGAATCCCCATCAATGATCGCGGGTAATGCGATAACGGCCAAGTGCTTCCATCCACTGGATTTCGCCACCGGACTCAAGAGTTAACTCGTCATCCTTGGGGAGGATTAACGCTTCGTAGGTCTTGTTATCCATCGCATGGACTTCATTCCCCTGAATATGAGTGATAATTGCAGAGCCCTTCTCGATTACTGGCACCTGAATGTTGTCAGTTACAGTCCCAACATGACTGCGCTTCTGGCCAGTGAAAATGTCCTCCAGTTCAAGACGAGCCTTTGCACTGCCGTGCTTACCTGGCTTCGACTTAGAGATACTGAGGATTTTGTAGGCGTTCTCATCAACGGCTACGTAGCGTCCAACCTTGAGTGTTCGAATCTCAACACGTGTCGTACCGGGCATGACTCCGCCTCGCTTGGACGCTATATCAGCATTACCGGACAATCAATGATATACGAACCAAACCAAAGAAAGTTCCAGCCATACGGCTCAGATGCACTAAGAAAATAGTCCTAATGGACTCACTGTTTGACGATTGGAAGGCCGTTTCCGTCCTTGTAGCTACCCGTAACAAGCATGATGATGTCCACGAGCCACCATACGCTACAACCGCCGAAAGTAATCAACTTGAGAACACCGAGTCCTATACTGCCTGCGACCATTCGATCAATCCCGAGACCACCAAGGAGTATCGCAAGAAGTAACATCATTGTCCAATCTTTATCGGAGACGCCTCCTGCCATAGCAGGATCTCCAGTATTCATCTGTTGCATAGGTTGTGCCATATCTACCCCTTTATTTGCCCAAGCATATATCCATTGTCCCAAATCAAGAGAAAGTAATGAGAATACCACGAGGAGCAATCGAACTCGCAGTCACGGGAGGGGCTCTGGCGACTTCGTTCATCATACCTCACGGCAGGGTCGATGGATTACGCCTCTGCCCATGGTATCATCTGAGTGGAATAGAATGCCCCTTCTGCGGGATGACACGGGGTTTCGTTGCAATCAGTCATCTTGATATCCAAGCCGCGATAGAATTCAATCTTGGCAGCCCACTGATTTATGGTGCATTCATAGCAATCTTCAGTCGCTCTATTTGGGCATGGAAAAATGGACAATTCGATGACCCGCCTGCCTTATCTGAAAAAATCACTAGACCCTGGGTTACAGCTAGTATCGGAGTATTCGGATGGATGCTCTATATCCGTTGGATTCAGCCAATTCTCTTCTAATTAATCTCGCATGAGGACGCCGTTGGCATCTACAGGGTATTGCGAAGTGAATAACATGACACACTCGATAAGCGCCCAAATTGCTGAAACTGGTGATAGGATGAAAAATGTGAGTACAGAAATCAAAAGTTGAGCAACCCCTCGACTTGTGTGGCCAATGTAGAAATTGTGAACGCCTAGAAAACCAACGAATATCCCAAGGAGAAGATATGCCATTTTTGACTTCTGCATCATATGACTCTGCATGACCATA
>JAZADD010000057.1:0-17711 GCA_036124005.1 Thermoplasmatota archaeon | reverse complement strand
GGAAGGTGGATGCTAGTTGCTCAGCATTTGGTCGCTTGGGCACAGTTTATCGCTCCGGAATTTCGAGATTCACTACCATCTCTTTCTTTGTTACTTAATCGCTTGAGCGAAGTTGAAAATGGAATCAAAAACTAGTCAGAGTGGAATATTTCCATGTTTTCTTGGGGGCTGCCATACTCGCTTTGAGATTAATGGTTTCAGTGCCCGGATAAGTCTGACGCGTGTCTCATCAGGCTCGATGACATCATCTAACCAACCATTTCTGGCAGCGACATATGGGTCTCCAAACTTCTGGCGATATTCATCAACAAGTTCAGTATGTCTTTTGATTGGATTATCGGCTTCTTTGAGTTCCCGACGATGGATAATGTTCACTGCTCCCTCGGCACCCATTACTGCAAGTTCGCCTGAGGGCCACGCAACATTGTAATCTGATTCTAGATGTTTGCATGACATTGCAAGATATGCTCCTCCATAGGCCTTTCTCGTCACAACCGTCAATTGAGGTACAGTGGCCTCTGCGTAAGCGTACAGCAGTTTTGCTCCATGTCGAATAATCCCTCCCCATTCTTGCACCGTTCCGGGAAGGAAGCCAGGCACGTCCACAAAGGAGACAAGTGGGATGTTGAAGCAGTCACAAGTCCTGATGAATCTGGCAGCTTTCACCGAGGCATCAATATCTAGGCACCCTGCAAGTACCTTTGGTTGGTTTGCGATGATGCCGACGGGATACCCTCCTAGTCGTCCAAAACCAATCACGATATTCTCAGCATATGCTGGCTGGAGTTCTACGAAAGCACCATCGTCCAAGATTGTCTCAACAATTCGTTTCATATCATAGGGCCGGTTACTGTCATCTGGCACACTATTGTTCAGTTCTTCACAGAATCTGTCATCAGGGTCAGTAGTATGTCTGATTGGTGGCATTGCGTCGCAATGGTCAGGGAAGTGACCAAGAATCTCTGCTACTATATCCATCGCGTCCTCTTCGTCCGCAGCAACAAGGCTCGCAATACCTGACCGACTTGCGTGCATATCTGCTCCACCAAGGTCTTTCGAATTCATTCCCTCTTCAGCGACCTCAGGAGTTTCAAGTGGACTTGACATGAAGAATTCACCATGTTCTTCACCAATAATCACGAAGTCAGCTAGAGCCGCAGCAAGTGCCGATGCTCCAACTACTGGCCCCATCACTAGAGAGATTACGGGAATACGTCCGGAGCAGGCGATGAGGCGATCCATCATTTCCCCAGTCATGCCGAGAGAAGTGACGCCTTCGTGCGCTCTCTGTCCTCCTCCATCCCAGATTGCTACAAGAGGTAGCCGGGCACGTAGCGCCATATCTACAATTTTGACAATTTTTTGAGCATGCATTTCTCCAACTGAACCACCGAAAACAGAGAAATCTTGTGAGAAGCAGAGAATTCGGCGTCCCTCTAGAGTTGCGCTACCGGCAATTACGCCATCGCCAAGGATGGCATTTCTATCAATGCCATGTTCAGTTTCTCGACTCAGGACCAGGGCATCGATTTCCATAAATGAGCCAGGGTCAACGAGTGCATCGATTCGTTCTCTTGCCGTTTTCCGCCCCGTTGCCCTGAGGGCCTCGACCTTTGCTTGCCCTCCGCCTCGCCTCGCCTCGCGCCGGAGGTAATCTAGTTCCTCCTTGGGGTCGATTCGGGTGTTCATCATACGGTGGATTCTATCGATGGTTCATCATCAAAACGATGGATAAATAGTCCAATTTTTCAATTGAAAAATCATTTTTTCAATTGCTAATTTATGAGTTCATCCCGCTCGCCAATCAAGTTCAATGCCCAAGCTCGGAGGAGGGCTTCACTGTCATCTCCGTGCCGGCTGAGTAGGTAGTGAATCTTGACCAATGATGTTTCAGGTGGTCCATTCATACCGTGGCCTAGGACGCCAATGTCCTGTAGGTCGCGACCTTTGGAATAGACATCTAGGTGCACAGGTCCCCGAATTGTTTGCGTCGTAGCTACGACAATTCCTCCACTTGCGACATAGTCTCGGATAGTAGCGTGTATCTCTGTATTCTCGGGACTATCTCCGTTAGGGTCCGACGTTGGGAGGTGCCCTAGCCCAGTTCCGTGGAGGTGAATCGCATCTGGCTTTGTCGCGATGATTGCCTGGAGATGTTCTGGCTGCAAGTGTGCGCCTGCAATAAACTCAGCAATCTTGATGTCTTCGTTATACGTTATTGGTAGTGTGGGTGTAGTCTGCACTTCCCCTTGAATCTGATTCATTGTGACAATTGGTCCATCCGAGGTAAGTTCAATTGATCCGAGTGGCAATCTATCGATTGATTCGAAGGCGTCTCGTCGAGAACTATGCGATTTCCGTGCTGAATGTCCCGCGTGGATTGCTAGATTTCCATCCGAGGAGTCGGCGTGCATCACTATTACTGCAGAATCCGCTTTACCTGTTGGCGTTGGGCCATGAGCGGCGAGATGAACTGATGCAATCAGATTCTCTCTGGCATCGCTTGAACCTCGGTCCGAAGATCTCTGAGCTCCTGTAAACACAATCGGACCAGGGGGTCTTCCGCCTTCTCCTGACCAAGCGAATGACATCGCTGCAGCCGATGTGGCCATTGTATCTGTACCGTGTGTGATTACTACTCCTCTTGATCCTCTGTCGAAGGCCGCCTGTGTCTCTGTAATCATATGATTCCAGTGCCTCGGTCGAATGTCGTCTGAGAACATATTTCCAAGGAGAGTTGTCTCAATCCGAGCGATGTCTCTCAATTCTGGTACTGAGTCGATTAGTTCTTCAGGCTCAAATCGGGCGATTACTGCTCCGGTTTCATAGTCTACCTTGCTTGCGATAGTACCTCCTGTATGGATTAGGGTGACTAACGGAAGAGATACGTTCATTGGCGTATTGGTCAATGTTTCAAACTCCGTTGAAGACTTTCCATTGAGACATGTAATTTCTTTGATAGCTGAAGTCGGGTGGGACAAATTGTATCCATTTTCGAGTTTAATGGTCACCAATCCTGAGTCGGCAGGGGAGAGGAGAATGCCTTCATGCGTCTGTTCTCCTGTTCGTGTAGCGATTCTGAGGCGGACATGTGAACCGGTCTCAAGGTCGTTCATATCCCCTCTGTGTTCGAATGGGGCCATGAAGTGAACGGATAGGATGCTAGGCTACCGCTCGGTTCGGTCGGATGGTGCCGGGAGCGGGACTTGAACCCGCGACCTTCGGATTTCCCAGATGCGTCAAAGATTAATGCGCGAATTCTTCAATTCGCTTACCCTATGAGTCCGACGCTCTACCAACTAAGCCACCCCGGCGATATCTACGCTGACCATCGAGTCGGATATGAGCGTTTCAGTCACTACCAATGTTCATTTGGGTTCATCTTCCCGCCCATGATGTTACCATGGTCGATGTCGACACCGCTTTGAAATCCGCGGCCATTGACCGGAGGAAGGCCAAGAAGGGCCGTGACTCTTCAAAGCCGAAACGTCCAGGTGGCTCCGTAGGTGTCGAACCCTTTGATCCAGAAGTGTTCAGAACCAAGGAGGTTGCAGACACATATTCCATGTGGCTGGTCCTGATTGGTTCTATCCTCACAGCCCTCTTGATGCGCTTTGCCATTATGCCTGGGATGGGGGAACCTGGTCCACTTCTTTGGCTACTACCATTGAGTTTAGTCCTCATCCTTCCAACTTTGCACCGCCTAATCCTTCCCGATGAGATTTCTGACCTCTACACTGGCGGCAATTGGTTCCGCGCCGGCATGCTCTGGATTTTCACTTGGCTCTCAATTTCAATTATTCTAGTCAATCCACCTCTCGCCGATATCAGTGCACCTGAGGCCGCAGATGTCCGTCTAGTGTTTGATGAGGGTGAGGAATCGGAGGACTTGATAGCACGATTGGATCGAGTTGGTAATGATATCGATATTTCAATTGAGGCCGGACAATCAGAGGGGTCGATGTGGCTTCTTCTAGATGTGCGTGATAATGTAGCGGTGGAGGATTGTTCAATCACAGTCCAATTGGTGAAAAATGAACAGATTCTACTTAATTCAACAATCAATGGGGCCAATACAACTGCTATTGCAGCTTACGATGATTTAGTGTCTGAAAATAGATCAATCGTTTCTATTGTCGATGAGGGGTCCTGGAGTAACCCCGAAATGAAGTTGTGGCGGCCTACTGATGTTGGTATTGCTGTAGATCTTGGAATATTTGACACTGGCACCTATGAATTGAGGTATAGGATTGATCAGCCAGGTGATCCGTGGCCACTTACCACTGGAGACACAGTTTACAAAATCCAAATTTCGCCATCGCAGTAAATCTAAATTCGTTGGTAGGTCACTTTAGTAGTGCGCAAATTCTTGCAGTCATTGCGTCAAGTTGTAGGTGTTCTCCTCCTCCTTGAACAAGTCGATGGTCAATCTCTGCCATCCATTCAGTTAGTTCGAGTTTCGCTTCCTCAGTCAAGAAACTGGTAACGCCGAGTTCCCGATGGAGTTGATTCACAAGATCGGTACCAGCTAGGCCGAACTCATCGAGAATCTGGCGTAGGCGTCGGCGTGCTGGCTGAAATCCATCCTCCTTACAAGCGAGCAGATAACCTTGGAGTATCTCTGGTGGAGCGGTTGCAGAAGTCTCGTAAATCAGGCTCCTTGTAATCACTGTGTCCATCCCAGCCGCTACCTGTAGTGCTGTGATGGCTTTTCTCAAGTCTCCGAGGCTGATGTGAACGATTGCATCAGTTCCTTCTTCGTCGATTTCAAGCCCTTCTTGCTCGGCAACATGGAGGATTTGTGAACGCATTTGCTCATCTTCAAGAGGCCGGAAGCGGAAGACAGCACAACGGCTCTGAATTGGTTCGATTATCTTTGATGAGTAGTTACAGGACATGATGAATCGGCAGGTCTCAGCATATTGCTCCATTATTCTTCGAAGAGCTCCTTGTGCATCATTGGTCAAAGCGTCAGCCTCGTCAAGGAAGATTACTTTGAACGTCGCACCTCCAAGGGGGGCGGTCCTAGCAAATTGTTTGACCTTGTTCCGAATTGAATCAAGACCTCGCTCATCGGATGCGTTCATCTCAAGTAGGTTTTGACGAAGGCTATCGCCGAATACATCTCTTGCCAGTGCTAATGCAGCAGTGGTTTTCCCTGTTCCAGGAGGGCCTGCGAATAGTAGATGGGGGAAGGACCCCTTTTCTGAATAACCTCCTAGTCGGTCTACGACTGCTTTCTGCCCCTTCATTTCCGACACAGATCGGGGGCGATGCCTCTCAACCCAGAGTTCACTCATAACCGTCCTTTGTGCATCTTCATCGGGTGTCCATCAAGGTTCTCCCAACACTCTGAATGTGAAGGGTTGAGGGTGCCGATAGCACAGATATGGTCGGAAATCACTTATGGGTCGTTATTCCATGGCGTAGCCATGACCGGAGCGGTAGCGAACGGAGAACGACGATACGACGTGGGGCCTGCCATCCTGATGGTCCTTCTCATGGCGACCATGTCTTGGTCTGTAGCAATAGGGCCACATGCGCCTCTGTTGCACGAATCTGTGCCATCTTATGTTCAGCATGACAACGCTGTCCTCAATGATACAGCAATCAATAGCAGCGCACCGAACAATATCTACTCAAGTCGTGATGAAGTCATGATATGGTATTCTGCGGACTTCGATTTCGATAGTCGCGGTTTATTCCAGTTCAACATTAGTGATACTGCCGGTAATCCGTTGAACCCCTCTTTCCCGGTTTCGTCTGCCCATCTAGTATTACGGTGCTCTGTAATTTCGGGTTTTGGTACATCTTTTGGAAAGACTATGTTCTATGCTTCAACCCTGAATGCTAACCATTCTCTTGCGACAGCAACTTGGAATGCCACTGGTTTAGGCACTAACTGGTCTGCCCCAGGAGCTAATGGGATGGGGGAACGAGGAGAATGGGAGCCACCATACAGCACCTCATCTTCCACGGTATCCACTGCAATCAATGTGACTGCCCTGATTCAAGAGCAGCTCCGTTCGGGGTCAAGTCAGATTACCTTGGTAGTAACTTCCGTGGGCGACCCTGTGAATTGTGCCACAAAGGAAGCAACAACTGCTTCTGACCGTCCAGTTCTCCGTGTTAATTACGCCTCTATTGGATCTACTAGCCAAGGCGACATTCGTTTGACTTCACCAGTCATGAATGAGGCTTTGACTCAGAGCAATGTGCTCAGTTTGACTGCAGATACCACTCCCACAATAGAGTGGTCAGACCTCAACGGCAGCAATGTCGAGGTTCAGATCTCAAATGGTTCCGATTATCGGGTAGCAACAGATGGTTCATGGGTCTGGAATTCATGGAATGACGCTAGTGATTTCACTTTCACTAATTCCACAGTAGGTAACTTCCAAACTCCTTCGTCGTCGAATATTCCTTCAGGTTCAGATTTCTATGTTCGAATTAGATCTGCGACTTCAGATAGCATTCTCTCTGATTGGGTGTCCGTTCGTTTCCTCTTACCCAATCATGATGTCACAACAGAAGCAGATGGTACGCAATCATTCACCGTGAGAAACAACAGCGCTGGTTACGGTGGTACTGTCGAAGAGACCTACATTACTTCAGGCAATACCTCGTTCAATGGCGGTAGTGCGTCAAATCTAGTTGTAGGACATTCTAATGATTCTAATATTGGTGAAAGTGTGATGCTTCTACGCATTAATTTCGAGGAGATTGGCCTCCATGAGAATGCATCAGTACATGAAGCCGATCTCGTTTTGCGGCGGTCAGATCGTGAAAGGTGGCCGGTAATATCTGTCTCTGTACTAAATGATGATGAATGGACACAACATGGAGCAAATTGGACAACTAATGGTGCAGGAACAACTTGGACTAATGGTGCGAGAGACCTTGTTGGTACGAGTTACGGTGCAGTAAATGGCAACCAAACATCTCCTCAGTTGACCTTTGATCTTGCTCCTCTAATTCGAGATAGGTTACTTGCTAATTCGCTTGAACCACTTAATCTGCTTGTCCAAGGGATAGGTCCGAATGGTGCCTATGTTGAAATTGGTTCTAGTGAAGAAGCAGTAGAATACAACCCCCGTCTTGAACTTCGATATAGTTGGGGCGACGATGTTCTTCCACCCTCTCCCGTAGATTTGAGTCCACGTGATCGTTCTGGTTCATGGTCAGTTAGTGGGGCGAATCTATCCAGCAGTGATACGATTACAGTTAATTGGAACACCTCGGGCCATAGTGGCCATGATGTCAAGATTAGTACTTCGAGAGATGCTGATTTCCGATCTACAGTAACACGAACTGCTGACAGCCGTAATGATGCCGGTTTCGATTTGAATGCGGGCTCATTCACTTTCCCTTCCTCATGGGGATTAGGAATTGATGACAAGATTTGGTGGAGGATATCCTTCATTGAAGATGGTGACCATAGTAATTGGAGCGAGTCAATGATGGGTGTTCCTGAATTGAATTCCACCTATCTTGGCGGTGATGACCACCAGATTCGGTTGAGAGACGGAAATGCTTCTACAGATGGTTCGATGCCAGATTGTCAGGACACATACATCGATTCCGCTTCACCGAATTCTAACTATGATAACTTTGGGATTATTGTGTCGAATACTCAGGTTGGTTTGTTAAAGTGTGATCTTGGAGGTATTTCCTTGCCGGATGGCATGGCGATTGAGAGTGCTATTTTGAGAACTCATAGCTGGTCATTCTCTAGTTTCACAAATGTCCCCATCTCTGTATACGCTGGCACATCTGAATGGAATGAAACAGGCGCAACTTGGAACACGACTGATGGTTCAACTCCTTGGAGTTCTCAAGGAGCGTCTGGTACCCACCGTATCTCTCTGCTTGATTCTAACACCATTAGTAATGCAGGAGCCAACACTTGGTTTGAGTGGAACGTCACAGCAGCTGCTCAGACTGCAAATCGATGGGGCCTTCCTCTGAGTATTATCATGACTTCGACGAGTTCGAACTATGCTGAGTTCCAAGATTCGGAATCTACGAATAAGCCTGAACTCGTAATCCAGTATGGCATTGGAGATGATACTGCTCCAGATACGCCGGTTGGCCTTTCTCCAACTGGAGATGAATGGATGGCTTCCGATGATTTGCTGATGAGCGGTATTGTTCGACCTAATCATACATGGAATACTCCACTCTTGAATACAAATGGTATCGAGGTTCAGATTGACACGGACATTGGAATGAATAGTAACGATTTGGTCACATATCAATCGTGGATTGACACTTCTGCCTTCGATCTTGTTAATGGGGTCTTCCAGCCGTCTACTGATCTTACAGCAGGTGAGCGTTATTTCTGGAGGATACGAGGTAATTCTGCTACTGGTCAGATTGGGAATTGGAGTGCAATTTCATCGTATTTCATCCCAGACGTCATCAGTTCAATGCTTGATTCAGATACCTCTGAAGTCGAGTTCCATCATATCGGATTCCTCCCTGGCGAGGAGCGTCCTTACTTCTACGATGTAGGTTTGGACGAGCGCCCAGCAAACGAGAACACATCATACAGTTCTGATGCAAGTTTCCTACTCAAGGCTGTGGAAGATATTAACGGTAATTTTAGTGAAGACCGCGGTCTTTTGATTGCGATTCCGATTGCGGAGAATCTGTCTCTGGAACGTCCAAATGATATCCGAGTCGTCGGTGCACAACTTCACCTAAACGTAATATCTGGACATGGAAATGATGTCTTCGTTCAACACCGTTCTATGAATTCCTTTACTGAGGATGCTACAGGCCGTACCTCTGATGGCACAACAAACTGGACCGATCGACATCTTTTGGGCAATGGTGAAATGCTCGGTCCTAATACAGACGGAGGACAAAATGTTCCAGCAACCTCTAGTGGAAATCTTGTGCTCAACTTAACCCGTTCTGCACAGCTGGCCTTCGACGCCGGTCAATCACACATCTACTACGCAATAACTGCTGAGGGTCCAAATTCAGGTTGGAATGGTCTTGAGATAAGTACCGTTAACGCATCCGTGGCCACAGACCGTCCATACCTCACTCTACAGTTCCGCGAGGGTGCTGAACCTATGCCTAACCTCTCTGCTGTTGGATTGCCGAATCTTCCTGCTAATGATACGTTAACTTGGGACACCTCTGGTATTGTGCTCGATCCACAGAATCGCCCCACTCTTGAATGGACAACTCCTCAAGGTTGGAACAATACATGGGATTGGCGTCTTGAACTTAAATGTGAGACGAGTACCGGTATTTCGACAACTTACTACGACTCACGAGCAGATTCAGGATTCGCTCTAAGTGTACCCAGTTTCACTATTCTGACTGCTCTTAACTCGGATTCATCTTGCGAATGGAAGGTTCAAGCAATCGTAAATGATATGCTAGGGCAATGGGTCAATTGGTCGAATTCATTTGGTGTACCAGTTGATATCACTAGCGCAGTTGATTCAAACCATGAGGTTATCACATTGCAAGAGGGTGCTGCCCACGATTCATTGAGTCGCGATATCCTTGCTTCTGACACCAGAATTCTTGCCTCTTCGCCAAATAACAACTACGGCTATTCCACTAACCTATATGTTGATCCTCATGGCGCAGGAGCTGCCCTAGTTGCGATTGACTTGACTGCATTCCCAATTCCTGAGCCCTGGATGCCATCTGAGGCTTTGATTGATCTCTACAAACTTAATTCAGGAAGCCCTACAGAGGTTGCTGTTTTCATCGTTCGAGATTCTTGGGATGAGACAACCGCAACATGGAACAATGCATCGAATGCCGCCACTTGGTCTACCAATCCTGGTTACTATACTCGTTCGATGACACCTCTTGATGTCACTATAATCAATTCAACTACAGGGTGGTACACTTGGGATGTTACTGAAGCGGCACAACAGGCACGTGCAGGTGGAAGCGATGTCCTGAATCTGATGTTCGTAGGAACTGGGAGCACGGCCTCACAATTCGCTTCTTCCGACTACATGTCAGATACGCTGCGTCCAAGGGTTCGGATGACATATGCATCTGGGACCATCTGGTTACCTGATGACTCTCCCCCAACCTTCCCTGCCTTGAACAACGAACACACCTTTTGGAATTCAACCGCTCTACTTCCCACACCATCAGATACTGTGGATATCAAATGGCAGAATACTCAGAACAACGTCAGTTTTGAAATTCAGGTTGATTCCTTAGAGGATTACTTCGCAGGTGCTCAGGTGTTTAACTCAGTTGATAATTCGAGTATGTTTACAATTTCATCCTCCTCATCTACACCGTCGATTTTCACCTTCCCATCAACTTCGTCATGGAACGATCATTACAACGCTTGGAGGGTGCGGCCATTTGCTACGACTTCGGGCGGAGATACGGTCTATGGAAACTGGACGTCTGGTGGCCAATTCCGCGTCCCGACTAGCACGCTCGGAACCTCTGATGGATCAGGGAACTACAGCGTTACCTTGCAGCGTGGGGATGTATTCCCAACCAGTGATTTCCGAATCCCATCCTTCCCTGACACTTGGATTGATTCCGCCGGTGGCCCTGGTCAGACACAGAACCATGGTTCTGACACCTCTCTTGATGTTGGCTCAAGTGCTACCGCTGGTGCTGTTGCAGTATCTTTGATTGAGATGGATTTAGGAGAACTTCCATTCCAAAGCACAACACTCCCAACTGGCGTAACTCTCCGATTGTATCGTGCTAACTATGTTGGAACAGGAACTCATACTGTGGGCATTCATGATTGTGGTAACAATACATGGGGCGAATCTTCAGTGAGTTGGAGTAATTATGTTCCTGGTCAGCAGTGTTCAACCACTGCTTCTGCATCGATAACTCGTGTTGCTACAGGAACCGGAACATGGTATGAATGGGACATCACATCGATTGCAAGAAATGCGTTCACAAATCAGAATGGTCGGATGACTATGGCGTTGATTTCAAACTGGACCGGGACGCTATATTTCGCATCCTCAGAGTATACTGCTACGAATTTGCGCCCAGAACTCGTATTCGACTTTGTGGACAATCCGAATGGCATAACTCCGCCGCCACAAGTCAGTCTTCAGTCACCATTGAACCTCGCAGTTCTAATCGAGGAGGATGGCTACTTACTCGCACCTCAGACGCGCCCCGATCTCCAATGGGCTCCGGCCTCTGGGGCGACAGGTTACATTGTCCGATTGATGAACGCCTCCACAACACTAACGGTTCGTTCGTGGGTGGATTCAGGATTCTCATCGAATTCAACAACTCACACCTGGGCACCATCGTTCGACCTTGATCCTGATGTTCTCTATTCGTGGGATGTCCAGTCAATTGCTGGTTCGATACCCGGTGCACGTTCTGCATCTTGGTCGTTTGCGGTTGGCAATCCAGATACTACAAGTGTTGGAAATAAAATCTACAATGCCAATTATGTCCAAGGGGATGCAGCTGATTTACTGGATTATCCAGACATCCATGATTCAACTCTTGACGAATCTGACCCAACGGGCACCTATGGTTACGATGCCCTTCGCATAGGTACCGGGTGTGGCGACTCATCTGGTATTCAGACACAGAATGAATGTATATCGGTACTCTGGGTTGATTTGAGTCAATATCCATTGCCAAGTGGCGTAAATCCGCATAGTGGGCAATTGAGTCTCCATCTAGATTCAGTTATCCTTGCTGACACCTCTTACATTGATGTGACAGCTTATGCCCTGATTAACCAGAATTACGACGAAATTTCTTCATCATGGGATTCGGCATCTTACGGGAACAGTTGGTCATCTTCAGGTCTTGTAGCGGGAACGGATTACAATTCGACCCCTCTTGATACTGTTCGGATTTACAACACATATCAGAATGCATGGTATGATTGGGATATCAGTGAAGCCATGACTTCGATGTATACCTCGATTGGTATCGTTCTCATAGGCGTTCCAGACACAACAGGCGGGCGCATTGTTGCAGAATTTGATCATTCAGAGGGCACAAATTCCGACCGTCCGAAGTTCGATCTTAACTACACTGATGTCTTTGATATCACTATATCTGGACCCAGTACGACAAATGCCGATAGCCCTGTATCCTTCTCAGCGGCTCTTTCAGATGCTTCTGGAGGTGCCCTTTCAGGTTCTGTGACGTGGTCAACCACAGGCCTCGGTTCAATCAGCTCAAACGGCCTCTATACCCCACAGGTTGCAGGTGTCGAGACGATTACTGCTCGCTTCGGGCAGGTAATTCGATCCATGAGTCTCACGGTATCACCCGGCGCTCCCGTTCAGTTACAAGCAGATATTTCGTCTGGTGCAATCAATGCGGATGAATCACTAGCGATATCTGCAGTAGTGGTTGACACATTTGGCAATGAGGTCGATGGGCAGACAGTTCTCTGGTCAGTAACCAATGGTACTTTCAGTTCAACAGGTGGCATGACTGAAACGACCAGTACACCGAATGCTCAAGTGGTATTTTTGCCACATTTGACTGGAACACAGACAGTCACAGTATCTTGGGGATCTAGCTCTGTGAATATCCCGGTAGTGGTCACAGTAGGTGCGCCGCATCATCTCGTTATTGCTGGATGCGATATCGTGCTGGCTGGTGAAATATGTGTCTATACGTGGACCGTCGAGGATGTTCGTGATAATCCAATGCCTGCTCTTCAAGCGGGCACCGTATCTTGGTCCGTAGATGATGGAAACATCTCTGCTCAAGGTGATTTTTCGGCTGATCGTGTTGGGAATTGGACGATTACCGCAAGCAGTAGCGTCGGTGTATCTGGTAACTTCGATGTTGAGGTAGTATATGGGGCCATTTCACATGTGATTTTGGTGGCTGATACTAACGAAATAACCGCTGATGGTTCGGTCAATTTCAATGTCACTCGAGTCGACGTGCGTGGTAACTTCCATCCAGTATCTCCTCAAATTGAGAATTGGTCTGCCAATAACGGAACTTTTGGTGATGGAGGAACATCAGGCGTCTATTGGGCACCTTGGTCTAAAGGTCAGCAATGGATTCAGGTGACGGTCGAGGGTGTCACGGATCAGATTGTGATTTCAGTTCTCGATGGTGCTCCTGTAGAACTAGATATTCGTGTGACTGGTGGGGTCTCAGAGATTACTTCTGGTGATATTCTTAGCCTCAGTGCATTCGCTATTGACCAGCGTGGTAATCAACGCCCGGTTGCACCAGAAACTTGGCTGATTTCGACTCCAGGTGCAAATCAGGAGTGGATTGTAGCAAGTGGTGCCTCTGCAAATTTCTACGCCTCTACGGCAGGAGATTTCACTATTCAAGCGGCTCTAACTTGGACGGATGGTGTCCAATCAATACCACTTACGGCGAGTGAACCATTGACTGTTATCCCTGGCGTCTTGGCAGAGGTTGAGATTCAAGGTGATAGTGACTATGAGGTCACTGCAGATGATAGTATCACACTGGATGTCATCGCTAGAGATGCCTATGGTAACGTAGTACCTGCTTCATCTCTCAAGTGGTTCATTCATGACACGTCAGAGTCTAATGCGCCAGGAGAATGTGGTCAATCTCAGGATTCTAATGAAATTACGAACGATGTTTCAACCGGATCTTGGGCTGCAGGTATCGAAGGAACCTATGTCCTCTGTGCGATCCAAAGTGGATGGCAAGACCGCATCGACATCACCGTCACTCACGGTGTTGCCGTGGAGATTTGGCACGATGCGGAGGCAGATGAGTTGACCGCGGGTGAATTGGTTGACATCGATTTGTGGGCTCGCGATTCTGCAGGTAACGAGTTCCGTTTCGCAGAATCCACGTGGACCTCGCCGCTGTTTGTTGTGGATGATGACGTTACTGGCGCTTACCGCTATCAGGGCACTGTAGCTGATACTCATGAATTGACTTACAGTCATAACGGACTTGATGGGTCATGGACTGTAACGGTAAACTATGCCGAATTGGACTCCATTGATTTGACCCTCAGTTCCCAACAGGCCGAGCAACAGGCTACGATTACGGCTAGCGCCCGTGGTTTCGATGCATTCGGTAATGAAGTACCACTCAGCAATGGTGCAATCCTCATTGCTCCTGGCCACGTTATTCAAGCTACGAGTGTAGACACTTGGCAGATTACTCTTGTCGAGGATGGTACCGTGGGCATTACCGTGGCTGATCAAGGGAAGTCAGATGAGAAGCCGCTTACGTCAGTTGGTACTCTCAGTGGTTTCTTTGCAGCAGGTGGGCCATTATACTACGTCGCAGCAGGTCTCATCGGCCTTGTAGTGATTGCACTTTTGGGAGTAGTGTTCGCGCTTCTTCGTCGTGGTAACGACAAGGATTACGACTTTGATGACGATGATGACGATTACGAATACGAAGACAGTGATGATGGTTACACAGAAGCCCCTACAGGGCCGTCTGCAGGCCCAACCGCAGGCCCAGTATCAGGTCCAAGTGCCGCTCCCGAGCCAGAGGTGGTGGAATCTACCGATGACGATGGTGTCACGGTGGATGAGGACGGAACCGAATGGTGGGAGGATGAGGATGGAACTTGGTACTTCCGAACTCCTGACATGGACGATTGGGAAGTTTTCGAGGAGTGAATCAGTAATGAGGTCACATAACAGGGCCACGGTAATCGTGGTCTTGTCACTCCTCATGGTGAGCACTCTACCAATGGGGAATCCGTCAATCCCTCTTGACATTCCAATGGAATTCCATGCATATCAACAGGCTGACAATGGAAATGGCACCTGGACAGTGGAGATTGTAGATGATCAGACCGGTGGTTTTGATGATGCAGTCATCAGAAGTGATAATCCAACGGAAATTAACACAACCGCGGCGGTAATTCCTCTTGGTTACAATGCTCTGATGGAATCTCGTGGTCTCTTCGGTATCGACTTATCCACAATCGGGTTCTGGAACAATGCTTCGATTGTCGAAGCTCATCTCGACCTAACTATCGATTCACTCCCTTCAGATGATGTTGAGATATTTGGACAACTGACATACAGAGATTGGGTTGATCCTTCTTGGAACATGGCTACACCTGCGACTCCTTGGTCGGTTCCTGGGGCGGGTGGGAATACCGATTCTGGAGGGGTCTTACGTCCCGTATCTATCACACCTTCTTCGACGGAGATTTCCATTGACGTAACGGAGGGGTTCCGAATTGCTCAGGCGAAGAATGCACAAGCTTCAGGTGGATTCCTTGGAGTAATGGTGAATGGAATGAAAGTCAATGAATCAGGTTTCTCTGATTGGGGTTTTTCAGTTCATTCTTCCGAGTCGTCTTTGGAATATCTTCGTCCGAAGTGGACCTTGTTAATTGAGTGGACTAATCCTAACACACTTTCATCTAACCCTGAATGGATTGATCTTGAACCACGTGCATCCACGTTGAGTGCGGATTCAGATATCGGTATGAAGGCACAGATTCGAAATCAGGATGGCAGTATGTCAGGCATAGGCGTCGAATGGTCGGTAATAGGTGCAGGATCTATTGACACTTCAGGCCTTTACGTCCCCTATACGGTCGGTTTGGACTTCGTCTGTGCATCTTGGCCGGTTTCCCAATCCGTAACCACTTGTACCCCGATTTTAGTGACCTCTGGAGCACCAGTGTCCATGATGCTCATGCCTGCTAATGCTACGTTTACTGTGGATGATGACATCCAGATCAACGCCACTTTCCTAGATTCTAATGGGAATACATTTCCAGCCGCACCCCAATGGTCTGTCAGTTCAGGGTCGATTGACACTAGTGGTCATTGGATTCTTGAGAATCTCGGAACGCATCGTGTTGATGCCACAAGTGGAGGGCTATCAGCGTGGACGAACGTCACATTGGTGGAAGGGGGTGTAGCTAATCTCCTCATGCCTCAGAACCTTACTGTAGCGTCTGGAGAGCGTGTTTCCGTCCTTCCGGAAGCTGTCGACAGGCAGGGTAATCTCGTTCCTTTGGCTCTTGCCGGTGATCTTTCTTATTCAATGGAATCTGGTTCTGTAGATAACAGTGGCATGTATACTGGTGAGTCAGTAGGTACATGGGTCATTGACTGCACTGCTACGTTAGGTGCCACCGGTTCAACGACCGTTGAAGTCACGGTAGGGACTCCCGTAAGCCTTGAGATAGTCCACCCCAATCGAATAGTCCTCGCTGATGAGGCCGTCCTTTTGCCTGTAATATGGACTGATAATTACGGTAATACTGTGGAACAACCAGTCCCGCTGGTTGCATGGACCGCTGATGATGGGGGATTTAGGACTACAGCGAATGGAACGGTAGAGTGGCTCCCTAGGGACCTTGGCAACTATACTGTGACGATTGCTCATCTTGGTTTGACTCACAGCATTGAGATTGAGGTTGGTGCGGGGAGTATCGCTACTGTTGTCATTGAGAGCGACGAGGAGGTGCTTTCCGCTGGTTCGGAGGTGTTCTTACAGATGATGGCACAGGATTCCTTAGGTAATCAACGCGTTCTCGATGCGGATTGGTCAATTGTTGGAGGTGGTGTCTCCCCGGTTCCCTTTTCGACGGGGGCAACTTACACTCCCTCGATGGTTGGAACCGTGACTATTCAGGCCAATGCGACTGAGAACGAAGTGGTTTACACAGCCACAAGATCCTATGATGTCGTTCCAGGGCGTCTTGTCTCGGTCTCCTTCCAAGGCGATGGAATAACGATGACTACAGACGATTCTCTTGAACTCGCCCCTGTAGGTCTTGACGCAATGGGCAACCCTATCACAGGTTTGTTGTTCAATTGGACTGTCAATGGCGTGGATTATACTGACGAGATACGTGGCTCAGATAACGTGTTCCGTCCTACAACGGTTGGTGATGTGCAGATCCAAGGTATGGCCGATGGTCGTGCAGCACGTATTGACCTCTATGTTGAGGCAGGTCTTCCACAGTCATTGGAAATCATTCCACCCGGCAGCACATTTGCGTTCAAGGGAGGTCAGGAGGTTTTGCTTATTGTTGAAGGGATTGATCAGGCAGGCAATCGTGTACCAATCGATGGGGTGACTTGGAGTTTATTAGACGATGCAGGAACGATAGCCGCTGGAGATTCACCTGGTGAATATGTGTTCAGCGTAGGAAAGGTTGGGACATATTCTCTCATTGCACGGCGCGGTGCTGCTGCTGAAACGGTTCCGATGGTTATCGAATCTGGGTTTCCAGATCGAATCGATGTAATCACAGATTCCGATGTTTTCAATGAGGGGGATTTGTGGGATTTGACAATTCGTATCCTCGATGCAGGTGGCAACCCTGTATCTGTCGAGCCAACTGCTGTTTCTATCAAATCCGAGATTGGAGATGGAACTCACGTTCAGTCCGATATTTGGCGAATTGATATTGATGGCTACGGAGAGGATGTCCCTGTCACTATTACTTTCGCTGACCTTGAGAAGGTCATCTATGTCAATGTTCAACCAAGCGCCCTCTCAAAACTCACAGGTACAGGCATGGGTCAAGTTGCTATTGGTTCTGTGTTTGTAGTAGTCCTTCTAGCGGGCCTCCTTGTCCTTTTACCTCGCTTCAGAAGTGATCTTGACGAGTATGAGGATGAGGACGAGCCTCAAGAGCAGGAAACAGAATCTCAACCTCCTCCTTTAGCGCCTTCTGCCACAGCGTTTGGTGCTGCAACGGGACCAACGGGTAGATCATACGGTCGGGGCCGTCACCGTGGCGCACCTGGTATGGATTGGGG
>JAZADD010000056.1:0-23502 GCA_036124005.1 Thermoplasmatota archaeon | reverse complement strand
TTTGCTCACTGGTGATGCCAGATGAGTGAAAAGAAGTACTTCGTACTAATGGAAAACGGGAAGGACACCTCCACGGTGTACCACAACAAGCAGCCCCGCCAGGCAGCCCTCAAGGCTGCCAACAAGGGACACACGAGCATTAAGTTGCGCGAACGCGGAACTGACAAGGTGCATGTGTTCACTGGCGAGCGCAAGCAGGTGCCGAAGCCTGCTAGCGCACCTGCGTGGCTGAAGGGTGACACGGTCTGGAAGGCCAACGTCAGCAAGGTCGGCATCGAGCGCCTTTGAGCAGCTCTGTAGACCCCCTCTTGGAAATATTCCCATGAACTGCCCTTAGGGCCCAGAACATCCCTCGCCTGAGACCGTTGGCACCCCCTTCGGTCTTAGGCGAACCCCCTTTTACTTGAATTCTCAATTCAGGCTTCTGAATAGAGGTCATTCTTCATAGAGTGCCTCCAGATTTCTTTGTCTCGATAGTAATGCAGATGTCTCCCTTTGAATTCGTGACTATCTTTTGCTCATTGATCCTTGGTCTGGCTCTCACACACATCTTTCGAGCAGTGTCAGATTTGTATGAGATACGTGAACGGGTCAAGACATATTGGCTCAATTCACTCTGGGTTGTCACTGTAACTATGTGGGCGATTTACACATGGTGGGGGCTGTGGTCGCTATCTATTGATATGGATGTATGGAATTATGGACAATATTGGTTCCTAGTCGTGAATCTGTCTTCAATCTACTTTTTCACGACACTGGTCCTT
This sequence comes from Thermoplasmatota archaeon, assembly GCA_036124005.1. Lineage (GTDB taxonomy): Archaea > Thermoplasmatota > Poseidoniia > Poseidoniales > Thalassarchaeaceae > MGIIb-N2. Next base: position 22,738 of record JAZADD010000056.1, on the reverse strand, counting down.
CCTAAAGCAACGGATGAAGGACAGATTGATCTTGAAAATCACTACTATTCGGTGCACAAGGCTTTCTTCATCATCGTAGCAATTTCGTTATTCTCCTCAAGCGCTGTGAACTTTGCCTTGTTCGGTAAGGCCCTAGTTTCGCCTCAGGTAATCATGCCTACGATTGTAGGTTGTGCTGCAGTTGGAGCTGCAATGAATGATTCCAAGAAGTATCATCAAGTCATTGGGGTTTTCATGTTCTTGATGTTCATTATTTTCCAGATGACAGATGAATTGGTAATCACTTTCACATCTTGATTAGATATCGACTTGCTTACTTGCGAAGACCGAGTTTCTTCGCAATCATCGTGAGTGGGTCGTAGTACTCCGTGACCACACGTTCCTTCAGTGGAATGATTGCATTATCTGTGATATTGATTCCTGCAGGGCATACCTCGGTGCAACAGCGTGTGATGTTGCAGTATCCAAGGCCGAAGTCCTCTTTGATTTCGGGGATTCGGCTCTCAATATCCAATGGGTGCATTTCTAAGTTGGCGAGGCGAACGAAGAAACGCGGTCCAGCGAATTCGTCGAATTTCTGGTGTTCCCGTAGCACGTGGCAAGTGTTGACACAAAGCATACATTCGATACAGGCGCGAAACTCTTGGATTCGATCGGCTTCTTCTTGTTGGAATACCCAATCAGGCTCCTCAGGTCCATTGATGGGGGTGATTTGTTTATCGGTACGGTAGGCCCAAGATGTGTCAGTAACGAGGTCGCGAACAAGTGGGAAGGCTTGCATTGGCTTAACGAGAATTGGCTTAGATTCGTCAGTCATATCTTCGAAGACATCCTCCATTCGTGTCATACACATTAGTTGTGGTTTACCGTTAATTTCCGCACTACATGAACCACATTTTCCTGCCTTGCAGTTCCAACGACAGGCGAGATCCGGAGCTTCTTCGGCCTGGATGCGATGGATGACATCAAGGACGACCATTCCTTCATCCAGTTCAACGGTGTAGTCAACCATCTTGCCGAATGGAACACCCTCTGTATCAGGTGTACCTCGGAAAACTCTGAAGGTCACTTCATCGGACATACTTACTCCTCCTCCTCGTGTAAATCATCGGCATCCAGTAACGTCTTGAGATCGTTAGGAATAGGTGGATAAGTCACGTAGTCAATTGCCATGGAACCATCATCATTCTTGACAATGACACTGTTGATTTTACCCCAATGCTTGTGATCAGGGTTGGGGAAGTCATCGCGAGTGTGCCCGCCGCGACTTTCTTCACGGCGGAGAGCAGCGAGGGCACACATTCTGCTGACGTCAATCATTGCTCCAATCTCAAGTGCCTGATGCCAACCTGGATTGTAGATACGGCCACCATCTGCGGAGGTTTTGATTGAACGATTCTCGAATTCTTCAAGATCCTTGAGCGCTTCTTCAAGAAGTTCTCCAGTCCTGATAATTCCAACCTTATTCTGCATCATTGATCGAAGGTCTTCGACAACTTTTGCTGGATTCTCCCCATTCTTACGAGACAGGGGTGCAAGTGTCTCTTCAATGACTTCTGCAATTTCTGATTCGTCGATATCTGCAAAGTCCTCTATCTCGAGTGCAGCCTTAGCGGCGTATTCTCCAGCGATTTTCCCGAAAACGATTAGGTCAGATAGGGAGTTACCTCCCAATCGGTTAGCGCCATGAAGTCCAGTGGCAGCCTCGCCTGCGGCGTAAAGACCGGGAACAGTTGACTCTTGACTGTAAGGGTCGACTTTCACACCACCCATGACATAGTGAGCCGTAGGTCCAACTTCCATTGGTTGCTTCGTGATGTCAACGGCAGCTAGCTCCATGAATTGGTGGTACATGCCGGGGAGTTTCTTCTTGACCTCTTCTTCGTCACGCCACGAGATGTCGAGATAAGCGCCTCCATGTTCTGAGGCCCGCCCAGCATCTCGCTCGCTGTTAATTGCCTTCGCGACGACATCACGTGTTAGAAGTTCAGGTGGGCGACGTTTGGTTGCGAGTTTTCCAGATACTACTTCGTCGACCCAAGCGAGTGCCTCTTCTTCAGTGTCAGCGAACTCATCACGGTACATCTCTGGTACATAATCGAACATGAATCGCTTACCTTCGGAGTTGGTGAGCATTCCACCTTCACCGCGAACTCCCTCTGTGACGAGAATTCCTTTGACTGATGGTGGCCAAATCATGCCAGTTGGGTGGAATTGGACAAATTCCATGTCACCCATCTCTGCGCCGGCCCAGTATGCGAGTGCATGTCCTTCTCCAGTGTATTCCCATGAGCCTGAGCAGACCTCCCAACAGCGGGTTATTCCACCAGTTGCAAGTATGATTGTCTTGGCTTTGAACAAGTGTAGAGATCCATCTGTTCGATTATAGGCGAAGCATCCCGAGATTCTGCCATCGGTATTGAATAAACGTCGAACAGTGTATTCCATGAATACCTCCATACCTGTGTGGATGCCCTTTTGTTGCAGAGTACGAATCAACTCGAGTCCTGTTGCATCGCCGATGTGGGCAAGTCGGGGATAGGTATGGCCACCAAAGTTACGTTGACTGGTCAATCCTTTAGGAGTACGATCGAAAACGGCGCCCCATTGTTCAAGCTCTCGAATTCGATCAGGAGCTTGTTGTGCGTGGATTTGGGCCATACGCCAGTCACCGAGATATTTCCCTCCTTTCATAGTGTCACGAAAATGCGTCTCCCAGGAATCTCTGTGATCCTTATTCGCTAGAGCAGCGGCGGCTCCACCTTCAGCCATCACGGTGTGGGCTTTGCCTAGCATGGATTTACAGATCATTGCGACACTTGCTCCAGTGGCACTCGCCTCAATGGCTGCTCTTAGTCCGGCTCCACCGGCTCCGATTACGACTACATCGTACTGATGAATCTCGTAATCTTCCATTCAAAATCCTCCGATGAGAACTATATCTGAAATTCCGAACATAGGATCAGTACACATCCAGATATAGAAATCGGCAAACATCACAACGAATAGACTGTAGAGTGCCCAATCTTTGTGATGCTCGTTAAGCTTCGTGCTCCATTTCCAAAGTCGATATTTGAATCGAGCACCACTGTTTGAGGTCCAATCGTTCGAACCTCCACCTACTATGTGACGGAATGCATGACACCCGAAAGTGTATCCAGACAGCATCATTACATTAGCAAATAGAAGAAGAGAACCAATTGAGACGCCGAAGCTGTGTGCATGTGTGACTGGATCATGGAAGTTGATTGAAAGCCAAAAATCCCATGCGAGAATAGGGAGATAGATAACTGCAGCATACATGAAGTAGCGATGGAGATTTTGAACAACGAGAAGACCTGTTTCACCAGAGTACTCGTTCCATGGTTTAGAGACCGCGCAGCCGGTGGGTTGTTGGAAGAAGGCGCGATAATACGCCTTTCGATAGTAGTAACATGTTCCACGGAAGCCTGCAGGGAATATGAGTATGAACATGGCAGGCGACATCCATGCTAATTCCATGGGTACCATTGATCCAATGGAGTCTTCACCAGGGATAATCAGCGGAGAATAGAGAGGACTTAGGACATGACTTCCCGTATTTTCGATTGCCATTGTTCCAGCGCCATGGCCGATGTCTGCCGACAATCCGAAATTAGAGAATATCCAGAAATCTGCTTCCATGAAGCCACGCCAAGTCGCGTATATGATCATGATTCCGAGGTAAGCCGCCATTGCCACAGGGCCTTTCCACCATGGATCAGAGCGATCGGTTTGACCGAACCCCTTCTTCATTGGGAGTTTGACTGATTCACCCACATTATCCAACCCTGTTTATGATGGGAAGGAGGGGGGGACATAAGCAATTGCATACGGCCTTGTTATTGTTTAAGCCAGTGAACCATAGTCTACTTCGGCTTCTTCAATCTCAATTTCATCGACGTCCATTTGTGCAAGTTGCAACTTCCCACTCAATTCATCGTTTACAGCATGCCAATAGGAATACGCCTCGATGACCCAAATTCCAGACTCTCGAGTTCCGTTACCTGAGCCCTTTACACCCCCGAATGGAAGGTGTGCCTCTGCACCAGTAGTGGAGTTGTTGATACCTGTCATTCCGGCCTTAATTCCAGTTTTGAAACGGTAGGCTTCGAGGCGATCATTGGTGTATATTGCTGAGGATAGGCCGTAGGGTGAAGCATTTGCGAGATGTAGGGCGTGGTCGAAGTCTTTCGCTTTCACGATTGTAACAAGTGGTCCGAATATTTCCTCATGGAAGCATTCCATTTCTTCAGTTACGTCGACATAGACGTGTGGCCACATATAGACGCCTTCGTCAGCGTTTCCAAGGAAATTTTCTGGAGCGCTTTCCTTTGTTATTCGCCCCTTTCCATGGATGCGTTTTGCACCTGATGCATCACACATATCAATACCTTTCAGGAAGTCCGTCGCGTACTTTTCAGATAGCATGGCTCCATACAATACATCCTCATGACGCATTGAGTCGCCAATTCTTGTCGTTCGGACTTTGTCCATGTACATTTCAAGGAACTTATCGTAGATGCTCTCATGCACAATTAGGTTTCCGAGGCTTGTACAGCGCTGCCCTGCCGTTCCGAATCCGGCCCAGTAGGCGCCCGAAACAGCATTTTCTAGATTGGCTGATGGCATGATTACTAGTGGGTTTTTGCCGCCAAGCTCCAGTGAGCAAGAAACAAGGTTCCGGCCACAGGTCTCACCGATCATTTTGCCCACACCAGTTGATCCAGTGAACGAGATTTTGTTGACAAGTCCGTCGTCCACAGCATCCACGAGGTATTGGCCAGCACCGCTACCCTTGCCGTGTACGAGGTTGATTACGCCATCTGGAATCCCAGATTGGTGCATAATTCGTGCAAGTGCGAATGAAAGAAGTGGTGCATCTTGTGGTGATTTCCAGACACAGGTATTTCCGCACATGATGGCGGGAATCATCTTCCAGAACGGAACTGCAGAAGGGAAGTTGCAAGCGTTGATAATACCACAAACACCCAAAGGTCGCCGGTAAGTGAAGAGTTCTTTGTCCGGGAGTTCGCTGTTAACTGTCTGGCCGTATAGGCGTCGTCCTTCGGATTGGAAGAATAGGCATGTATCAATCGCCTCCTGAACTTCTCCAGCACTTTCCTTCAGAGTCTTTCCAATCTCGCGGCTTTGGAGGCGGACAATCTCATCCTTGTGTTCCATTAGGAGACGTCCCATATTACCGATTATCTGACCTCGGGTAGGCGCGGGCGTCGCAGACCACGATGGGAATGCAATGTGGGCCGCATTCAAGGCATCTCTTACATCCTCCTTGGTAGAAAGGGGAAACTCCCCTAATTCGTCCTCAAGCCAAGCTGGATTTGTGGAAACGAACGAGCCTCCATCTGATGCTAACTTTAGTTGCCCTCCAATGATATTGTATCCTCGGATCTTTGGGGATCCGTTTGGATTCTGAGAAGATGTTTCCATGTATTCAAAGCCGGATTCAAGGATGTGTGCCATGAGCCGCCATCGAACCTCGTCTCATCAATGTGACGAACGTCTCTTTACGAGGAAGAGCGCGGGTTTCGGTTCGGGTTTAATAGCCCCCGACGAACAGTCCCTATCACCCGAGGTGCGAGTATGGCAGGAGCAGATGAATCAGTGACTCTCCGTGTTGCGAAAGCAATTCCAAGTGATGTTGGACATGGCCGAGCCCGTGTCCCATTCAACAATGATCTTGATTTGAAGCCAGGTGACATCATCGAAATATCAGGCGAGAACAAGACTGCTGCTGTTGTATGGCGTTGTAGGCCCGAGGACGCCAATCTTGGCGTCATTCGAATTGATGGTATTATTCGCAAGAATGCAGGGGTTAGCCTTGGAGATCGTGTTGACGTTCGCAAGGTTGAGGTCAAGAAGTGCGAACGTCTCGTTCTTTCTCCGGTAATGGCTAAACAACAGAAGGTTCGCTTTGGCCCCGGCATTGAAGGATTTGCTCGCCGAGGCTTGAACAAGAGACCAGTTGTAGCAGGCGACCGTATTTTCATTCCTGGTATGACACTTTTCGCCGAGGCTCTTCCCTTTGCGATTGTAAATACGCGGCCCAAAGGTATTGTACAGGTCGCACCCGAGACAGAGATTGTCATCAAAGAGGAGATACTAGATGAGGAGGAAGATGCAGCAGGACATCAAATAGCCTACGAAGACATTGGAGGCTTGGGTAATCAACTCCAAAAAGTCCGAGAGATGATCGAACTCCCCCTCAAGCATCCGATTCTGTTTCGAAGGTTAGGTATCGATCCACCAAAGGGGGTGCTTCTCCATGGACCCCCTGGAACAGGTAAGACGATGATTGCTAAGGCTGTAGCTTCAGAGACGAATGCTCATTTTACATCTATTAATGGGCCTGAAATCATTTCGAAATATTATGGTGAATCGGAGAAGCAACTTCGAGAGATTTTCGATGAGGCCACTCAGAATGCTCCAGCGATTATCTTCATTGACGAATTAGACAGTATCGCTCCTAAGCGTGAAGATGTTACCGGAGAGGTTGAGCGGCGCGTTGTTGCACAACTTCTAACTTTGATGGACGGAATGCATGGGCGTGACAATGTCATAGTGATTGGGGCGACGAATCGCCGTGATGCAATTGATCAGGCCCTTCGGCGCCCTGGGCGTTTCGATCGTGAACTTGAGATTGGAGTTCCAGACAAGGAAGGTCGACGTGAGATTGTCGACATACATACACGAGGTATGCCGATTAGTGATGATTTTGAGATTGAATGGGTTCTCGAGAATACCTACGGTTTCGTTGGTGCAGACATCAATGCTCTTGTCAGGGAGGCTGCAATGAAGGCGCTTCGGCGTTATCTCCCAGAGATTGATCTTGATGAAGAGGAGATTGCACCAGAGGTCCTTGAAAAAATGGAAGTCCAAATGACCGATTTCAAGGATGCGATAAAGGACATTGAACCCAGTGCATTACGGGAGATTTATGTTGAGATACCAGAGGTCTCCTGGGATCAAGTCGGTGGTTTACATGAAATCAAGGATAGGTTGAAGGAAAGTATCGAGTGGCCACTAACTCAGCCAGAGTTGTTCGAGCATTTCGGTGTGAAACCTCCTCGCGGCGTCATTCTTTTCGGGGCCCCTGGAACTGGAAAGACCCTTATTGCGAAGGCGATTGCTAACGAGGCAAAGGCCAATTTCATCTCTGTAAAGGGTCCCGAGATGATTTCAAAATGGGTCGGTGAATCCGAACGAGGCATTCGCGAGGTGTTCAAGAAGGCAAAGCAAGCCGCTCCGAGTATCATTTTCCTTGATGAATTCGAATCTATTGCAGGTGCTCGTGTTGAGAATAGAGGCGAAGGTAGTGATGTGATGAATCGCGTCGTCAATCAACTCCTATCTTCAATGGATGGTGTCGAAGCTTTGGATGGCGTCATTGTCATCGCGGCAACCAATCGCCCAGAGATGATTGATCCTGCTCTTCTTCGGTCTGGACGTTTTGAGCGGGTACTCCATGTCCCTCCTCCCGATGAGGAATCCATTCGCGAGATTCTGAAGATTCATACAGAGGATATGCCAATTGGGAAGTTCTCATTGGATGACATGGCAAAGCCGCTGTCTGGATACACTGGAGCCGATATCGAGGCAGTTTGCCGAGAAGCGGCTCTTATTGCCATGAGGGCGAAAAGGAAGACAATTACTCGTAAGCACTTCGAGGAAGCCATTGATCGTGTTCGGCCTACTGTGACTCCTCAGATGATGGAATATTACGAAAAGCTACAATCGATGCTCACGAGTGGATTGGATTCCATCCGTCGAAATAATGACGGTCTACGCGGGATTGAATCAGTGTGAGGTGTTTTGGTGCCTGCAACTTTCACGCGAGAACTTCTCGCAAGGGAGGTTCGAGATAGGAGTGGTGATGTGCTTGGCCATGTAGCCGATCTTATTGTTGATTCACGGACAGGTTCCGTGACCTACATTTTGGTGAAAATTGCGCAAGAACTCGATCCAGCACAGTTACCTTGGCCTTCCGAGGCGGGCATGATTCCTCTTCCTATAGATGAAGTTAGAGAAATCGGTTCAATCGTGCACCTGCATCGCTGATTTTCTGCGCGGGGCCGCACAACCGTCTTAAGGCTCGCATGAGCGTCTGAATCTTGCTCCACTTGTTGGATGGTGATAGGATTGGCTTCATTGAGCGCTGCGAATGTGACGGATTGGTTGCGTTCAGCGAACGGACGTCGTTCGATTGCGATAGTCCTGTTCTATCTCACGCTTGGAACTCTTCTAATGACGGTAGCTGGCACTTACATCGAACGATCAGAAGTTCATCAGAGTGCTTACGGAACAGATTGGAATGACATGAGTTCGTTTCGTGAGGACATCAAGGCACAGAACCTGACAACTACCAGTATAGTTAGCAGTCCTCTACTCTTAGAGGAGATTCAATCGCCTGTTGATACGGTGTTCGTCATTTCTGGGGTTGAACGTGATACAATCTCTTTGCCAAGTTTTAGTGGAGATTCATCAGTCATCAATTTAGTCGAAGGTCTCGGTTATTCAAACTCTGAGATTGACGCCATACGGACTTTTGTTGAGCGTGGTGGGACTCTAATTATGCTAGATGATTTTGGGTATTCACAAGGTTTAGCGGAGGACTTCGGTCTAGGGTTCAGCGGCCATCAATTGTATGATACTCAGACTTGGGATCCAAGTCTGGATTACAATTTCGTATGGTCGAATATTACGAACGGATTCAATTACACTAGCACTTCTGGACCAAAGACGGAGACGAACCCTTGTACTGCGGATGTTGACATTGACGGAGTTCCAGATTTTCTTGATGTTGAATCCAGCAATCCCAGTGTTGGGTTTGAACGTCTACCAACCTCAACGGACCTTGGACTGTGCGCACATCGATGGAATTCAGTGACCCAACAGTACGATACTAATCCAGGTTACAATCTTCTTCTAAACCAACCCAGTGCGTTCGATAAGGACCTCTCTGGAGACGAGAATCAGAATCTCTACGCCATAGGTTACTCTTCTCAAGATGCATATCTTGACACCAATGATGATGGCCAACTCACTGTGGGATTCAGTGGTTCAGAAGTTGGTGCTGATGAGCAAGGGCCATTCGCGACTTACATCAAGTATTGCAGGTCAAGAAACTGTGACAATGCCGACTCTGGCCGCGCATTCTTTGTGACTGATGGTAGTCTTCTAATCAATGCAATTTACGACACTGTAGGTGTTGCAGAGGGCGCCTATGAGGGATTGAATAAGACGGTTCCAGATAATGACAACCGACGATGGGCATTGGATGCGCTTGCAGAAGCCCTCATGTCGGAGGATGGAGAGATATCTCCTGAAGCGCAAGTGATCTTCGACGAAAGTAGGCATCAGCAACCTAGTTTCATGGGAGATACATACAATCTTCTCTACTACATTCTAATCTATTTCACCAACGATTGGATGGCGATGTTGTTTATGTTCCTAGGATTGTTCGTATTGTTTGAGTTCATTATCATTAAGAAAATGGATCCAGAGCCTTGGAGACATGTATTCAGCATCATCTATTATGGGTATGGAGACGCAGCGAGATACGAGTATTACGCCAATCCGAAGAAGATTAAGCAAATCCTACTAACCAGAGTGAGAAATGTCAATTCATTGAGCCGTGAGGAATTCGATGCTCTACCCGCACGTGAGTTGCAGAAGATGGTAAATGATCCAGTACTCGTCAAATTCATCTTTGAAGATCGCCGATATTCTATGGAAGAAGTCATTGCGGTAATTAAGCGAATTAAAACATGGGGGCGGCGCTGAATATGTGGACCCGCAAGGCTTCGATTCTTGGTGCGTCAGGAGTATCTCTAGTACTCATTGGGATGATGATGTCAAACTTCCAGATGATGGTGTTTGGTGTTGCTTTTGTCTCTTTTATCGCCGTTGCCTCATGGATCATAGGTCATGGCGATATCGAAGTGGTTCGCACCCTTAGTGCGGATAACTTGTACAAGGGTGACGACTTATACGTCGATCTTGAGATTACTAATTCCTCTTGGCGTAGGACTCAACAACTCGAAATCTATGACAATATTCCACATGAAATGAAACTACGAAGCGGCCTGAATTACATGCGTGTTAATCTTGGCCCCGGTGAGACCACTCGCATTCGCTACGTGCTTCGCTGCCCACTACGGGGGCACTATTCTCTCGGTCCAATATCCATTCGATATCGTGATTCATTCAATTTATTCGCGCAGGAGATGTATGTCGATCATCGATCCGATCTCATCGTATTTCCACAGGTTCGAGAAATTGAGGAGGCAATGGTTCGTAGTCGCACTCCTAAGATGTACACTGGTGCAACAACTCTCAGAACACCCGATCCTGGGACCGAGTTCTTTAGCTTGCGAGAGTATGTTCCAGGTGATCCATTCAAGATTATCAATTGGAAGGCCTTTGCTCGAACCGGGACTCTAATCGTTAATGAGAAGTGTAGGGACGCTGTTACAGACGTTTTCATTTTACTTGACAGTCGTGACATTAGTCGTATCGGTACTGTGCTCAAGAACCCCCTCGAGGTAGGCACAGTTGCAGCGGCATCTCTTGCGTCGTACTTCATCAAACGTCGTGACAGTGTGGCTCTTGCAGTATACGATGATCACCTATCATTCCTACCTCCTGATACTGGCGACAAGCAGTATTTCAAAATCTTGAGTAGCCTTGCTGGAGTTGCTCCTAAGGGTGCGATGCCTTTGCAAGCTGTGACAAATGCACTTTCATCGCGGTTTAGTCGTGGGTCTCCAGTATTCATCATCAGTGCAGCAGAGGGAGACGGAACAACAATTCCTGCTGTGCGTGATCTTGCTGGACGTGGCCATGAAGTAATTATTCTCAGTCCGAGTAGTGTCGATTTTGAACGACTTGTTAGCCGAATCCCTAGGACCTCCTACGAGGTCCTCAAGCTTGAGCGTCAGAATCGTTTGACTGCTCTTGCTGGTTTTGGAGCACGTGTTATTGATTGGATGCCGGATGTGGAGTTGTCTCAAGCTCTGTTACAGGTTAAGATGGGGTGATTGAATGGCAGACGACGTTGACCTACAGGGTGAAGGGCAGTCCACTCTGCATCTCCGCTCTCTTCGTCGGAAATGGCAGGTACTTGTGCTTCAGATAACTGCAACAATTTCACTCATATGTATGTACATGATGATGACAAGAACCTACGGTTCCTGTGATCCTATCGATGCTTCTTGGTGCCCCGCTTTGGATCACACTCTATCCCTTGGTTTCCTTGACCAGCAGGTCCTTGCGGGCATCGATGAGGCGTTTCCTCTTCCACATTGGATGATTGGTATGGGTAACGATGGCGATGGGAGATATTGGATGCCTCTCTTTATCATCGGTGCAATTGTTGCTGGGTGGACATTCCTCGGATATCAGTCTATGAAGATACGTCGTCGTGTCAACCTAGGTATCTTGTCCGTCGCATTATTGTATCTAGCAGGCCTTTTCCTAATCACTTGGCTTTTCGGGATGATTGGTTCATTCGAACTATACCTGCCCTTTGGACAGAGTCAAGCGAATCGAAATCACGTAGAGTACCTTGTTGGGCCTCTGCTGCTTTACATCGAACTATTTCTTCTTCTGATTTACTTCCTTCCCGTATTCACTGGGCTGATGGGAATATGGCGTTTATCTAAGCAGCAGATTTCTTGGTCTGTCGGCTCCACTATTGTCTATCTAGGCCTTCATTCATTACTCTCTTACGAAGGTGTCCGTTCTTCAGTTGAGGTTAATCTTCAGGCACTTCCAGTACAGATTGGTGAAGCCACGGAATTTGGGGGCCTAATTGCACCGGAGATTATCCCGTTGTTGACTATTGGTCTACTGATGATGATTTTCCTAGAATCAGGCTCTGCTACAATCAGATATATGCAGTATGCGTTCAAACTTCCTGAATCTTGCAAGAAAGATCCGGAATATGTCCGCCAGTTCGATAATATTCTGAATTCACATCTGAAACATACAGCGGGAATGGCTTTCTTTGTGGGTTTAGTTACTGCTCTCGCCCTCAAGTTTGATGATTTGATAGTTGATCTCATGTCTATTTTTGAAGGGACGCAATGGAGCGGTCAAGTTGAGGAGTCCCTTGAACTACAACTCACCTACGGGACTGTAATATCGGCTCTAATTTTCGTCATCTTTGTTGCAGGAATGCGTTACATCATTCCATGGCCTCGAATTAGCGGTCTAATCGAGAAGGGCTTGAATCAAGTCAATGGAACAGTTAGATCTACTGGTGGGTCAACGGTCGAAGAACCGTGAGAGTATTTCTGAAATCATAAGCCCGATAAGCACTCCTGGGAAGCAGGAAAGACCTACTGTAATCTCGGGGCTAATTGGACCAATGCCGCCTTCTGTCCAACCATACCATCCTACTATTGTTGTAATAGTGAGCCCAAAGAGGAGGGATAGAATATCGAAGGGTCTGCGGTATCGGATTGGAGCAATATCCTCTTCCCGTGCAAGGAGAGTTGGTTTTAGGTCCGTATCCGACATAGGTTCCCCTCTCAGATATCGAGGTCTGCCAAATCGTCTTCAAGGGACGATAATGCATCGCGTTGGGTTGGGTCTGCTGGCATAGGCACGCCGTTGCGTATAGATTGGCGATGTTCAGACATGGAATCTACTTCACGGAGCTGTCGTTCTGTCTCATGGAGGTCTTGTACCTCTTTTGAGCCGAGAATTGCAGATGTTGGCACCAGGCCCAAGTCGGACCTATTCGATATACTGACGCCATGTGTCTCTGAAGGTTCAGGCAGAGGTTCCCAAGTGGAGCGCATTTCTGCCCCGGATTTTTCTTGATTTTCACTTTCATCCTTCCGTTCCGGATCCATTTCCAAAAGGGCCCTATTATCGATTTCAGGTCGCTGTACTCCAACTAGTCTCCCGGTTTCGAAAGGTAACATACCGGACCGCTGGAATCGCCAAATTGGTCCTTGGAAGCCCCCTTCTTCACCTGATAGAACCCCAAGTCGCTTCGCCATCCGTTCAAGCGCTTCAATGGTTGAAGCTAAGTCTACGGATTGCCCCGCATCTCTCTGGTCTGCATCAATGTAGATGTCATCCAGTGCGGAGTTAATTAGTGCCTGAGTTTCGGCGGCAATCCGTGGCAGTGTTTCAGGGCGTGTGAGCATTCTCTCAATTGCTTCAATTTGGCTTGCAGGCATACCGAGGTCATTGAGGCTACGGAGAACGTCACGCATTTGGCCGATGGTGGTTGCTGCTTCTTCGTAACCACGGAGAATATCTTCCAAATCGAGCACCACATCGTTGACAATTTGTCCAAGCATGTGATGCAGGCGTTGTTGGACTGACCAGCGTGTTAGGCCACGGACTGCGGAAGCAGTTTCTGGAGCTTGTTGTTCAAGCAAGTCCATGACTTCAGTGGATAATAGGTGGCGTGGTGTGGCAGCAACTTCGTCAACAGTATGTTGGATAACTGCCAGCCCTCGTTCGACAGCTCGGTCAAGGAGGACCATAGATAGGCCACGACTCCGAGCACTTTCCATACGTTCTAGTACAGGTTCGAGGGCACGTAATCCGTCATCATCGAGAAGCGCGCGGGCGAGCGGCTCCTCTTGGAGGCGGGAACGAATGCGTTCTGCTTCCGCGATGTCAACTAGTGCTTGCTCATGAGCTTCAGTGAGTTCTTCAGCATCTCCAATCATCTCGCGGAGTTCCGCTTCAGCCTGCGCCTTTCGAGCATCAAGGTCACCAAGTTCTCGCATCAATGTCCGTCGTTCTGCCATGAGTTCTTTCAACTCGGTCTGGAGGAGAGATTGCCTCCGTTCGAGATCATTAGTCCGCCCTCGATCTTCGTCAATTTGCCTTCGTAAAGTATGGAGGTCACCTTCGAGAGCAGCAACTTCAGCGCGATGATTTCTCATTCTAACTTCCGCTTCCTTTGTTTCTGCTTCAGCGTGGCGATGTCGGTCGCGTAGAGATGAAACCTGTTCGGAGAGGACACGTTGAACACGTTCATCTTCGTTTAGTGCGGTACGGACTTCGTCAAGTCGAGATTCAGCATCGTTGAGTGTTGCCCGAGTATCTGCCTCTTTCTTCATAATCTCTTCAAGTTCAGCACTCAATTCCTCGCGTTTCTTACTCTCGCCGATGGCGGATGCAATCTCACTGGCCTTGCGCTCGACGAGATGTTCGAGTTCCGCGACACGCTTTGCGAGGGAATCTGCTCTAGTTCGATCAGCCTCGCTGGATTCGTCTGCACGTTGGACAACAAGACGTGCTTTGTCCAATTCTTCGTTCAAGTTTCTGACTTTGTTAGTAGCCTCATCGAGAAGTGCCGTCTTTTGAGCAAGAGTCTCATCGGATTGAGTGCGTTGCGTCTGTTCCTCTTCGAGCATCCGTTCCAAACGGCCCCGGTCACGTTCCAATCCAATTTTGTCTTCTTCCAAGCGGCGAATTCGATCAAGGACTTGCCTGTCTTCAGGTTGTAGTACCTTGCCCGCTGCAGAAGAGGGCAGTATCTTTGCTGTAGCGCGCCCCCCAGTGTCCAACAACCTCCATTGGCTCTTTGCAGAGTCAACAGCGTCCATCCCCATCTCAAATCGGTATAATCTGTCCAATCGATCAGTTAGGAGATCGCGCCTGCTCTCTGAACGTGTGCGCACTGTGGCTATTGAATGGCACATTGATTCGAGGGTGAATCCGTCGATATTACCGCGTCCAAGTGTAAGTCTTGCAGAACGCTCCAAGCGATGCAGTTGAAGATCGGCACTCGGGGAAGAGATATCACGAATCGAAGATGCTAATTCATCGGTCGTCGAATGGATTCCTGAAGGGAGTCCATCTATGAGGAGAATAGATACCGGTTCGCCCTTTCCTTCCGATTTCAGATGCCCAGTAATTTCCTCAGTCTTTGCTGTGGTGAGCATTGATATCAAAGCATCAACGCCTCCTTTTCCTTCTCTGACGATGAATCCTCCCGATGGCGCTACAACCTCTGCATCTGCATCATTCTCGGCAGGTTCAATCATGCCAGCGGCATTCATCAAGAGCGTCATTGGGTCGGCCCCTCCGGTCGTCCAGAGTGCCAATCCAGCTGAACCATCTCTTGCAACAGTCATCTCGTGCTCATCGAATGCCTGTCGATACCAGGGTGCGGGAGAAGCACCCATGAGTTGGGTCAAGGCATCCATGCCTCTCAATTGAGCATCAAGGTCGGCGGAAAGTGCATCAGGGTCTGCTGGCGTTTCACCCGAGGAATGGATGAGGACTCCATCTTCAAATGCTAGAGCAGCAATAACTCCAGTTTCTGCCTCAAGTACATCAACGACGAGAGGCCAATCGTGTGTAGCCGCTGGAAGACGTCGTCCAGCGAGACCTAACGTCCCCATCAATGCAGGGTCAGCAAGACATTCAGGCACGCCATCAATCAGACTACGAATTTCTTCTAACAATAGGGCATATGCCCTATGTCTCAGTTCGTGAGCATCTTCTAACTCCACTAGTCGTGCTTTAGCCGCATGGCCTCCGAGGTAGTGTTTGTTCTCCTCGGCATCAGCGAGCCAACCCACAATGTGTCCGCCCGCCACAATCCTGTGTGCACAAGGATTCCGCGACTTTGGTTTGTAACTCGAGATGATTCCACACTCAAAATCAACCACTTCGTTCAACGCACTGCCGTCGAATGGGCTATCGATAGGGTCTCCATGGGGTAGGTCAAACATTTCATCACCTCAGCAAATTAGCAAGATCGGAACGCGTCCTTCTGATTTCGTGGGCACAACGCCCCAAACGCCTCGAAGAATCAGTTTTCAACCAGAGCAAAGTATCATCTCCGGTTCTTGAAGCGATGACAGCTCCTTGATCGGATTCAATCCACCACTCTTGTAGTTGCCCAAATCCAGATTCACGTGCTAGACGTTCGGCTGTGGTCCATGAAGGGACAGTGGACTTACCTTCTTTGGAAGGGGCAATTACTGTACCGTCTAGTTTCTCCATCCACGATTCGGTCACACCTGGAAGGTGAGTGTAAGCGCGAACGACGTTCTCAATCATGCTATCTTAAGAGGTTCAGGTTGCATTCGACTTCAAGAACTTGCCCCTAAAAGGGGCCACAGATAGTGTTTCGAGGGTTTTTCCTCCAATGCCGAGAATCTGAATTGAAATCATTATTCAATTGGAGGAATCCTATTTTTATTCTTCAAATATCAATATGTCAATTTTCCAATTGAGAAATCTAATTTCTAATTGAGAAATTAAACGATTTGTTGAAGCCATGAAGCCGATACCGATATTCGTGACCAGTGCCTTTGAAGTCGCCACCTGTTCCCGTTGTGCTCGTGATTCTATCATACATCAGGTCTACAGTGGTCAGCATCTATGTGGCAACCATCTCGTTGAATTGATTCACAAACGTGTCTCGAAGACGTTACGACGGCAGCTCCCCCTTCCAAAAAATTCTCTGGCCGCTCTTGGGCGTCCGTATCGAGTGCTTGCGGCGGTGAGCGGTGGTAAGGATTCAGCCCTTATGTTGCATTTACTTCATCGGATCCTTGGTAAGCGCCGTGATGTCGAGATAATTGCCGGAGTAGTCGATGAGGGTATCGAAGGATACCGTTCACCATCGGTAGATTGTGCACAATCAATCTGTGATGATTTGGGTATTCGACTCGAAAGAGTGTCATACCCAGACCTTTCTTTTCCAAAAATGGATGATCTTGTTGCTTCTCTCCCTCAAGTCGGTAAATCCAACGACGAGGTGAATGGTATGATGCCGTGCAGTTTCTGTGGCGTATTTCGTCGTCAAGGTTTGAATGCGCTTGCTGAAAGAGTGGGCGCGGATGTCATGGCTTTGGGCCATAATCTCGATGACGTTGCTCAATCTATTCTCATGAATCTCCAGAAGGGTGAGGTCGATCGAACAATTCGACTCGCTCCACATACTGATCAAAAAATCGACGGATTGACGCCAAGGATTGTTCCTCTTCGCTGGATTCCTGAACAGGAGGTACATGCTGCAGCAATTCAACTTGATTTACCAATCCATCATGGAAACTGTCCTCATGCAGGCGGAGCACTTCGTCAGAGGAGTCGTTTGATAGTCGCCGAAATTGAAAAGGATGTTCCAGGCAGTCGTCATGGCTTACTACAATCCATGGACCGAATCAAGGAACTTGCTCGTGAATCTAATGCCTCAAACAACGAGTCAATTCGTTCCTGCGAGAATTGTGGCCAGCCCACCAATCGCACAATATGTCAAGCTTGTACTATGCGGGAATGGTTCATGGATTGAGAGCATAATCCTACAGAACACAATTTACTCCAAATTGGGATCCTTCTGATTCCATGCCTCTTCTGAAATAGGAAAAGGTCGCCCAATTAGTCCTGAGACAATAATATACGGCCCGAGTCCAAAACACATGAGAAGTCCTCCGCCGGTTAACGCAAGGAATCCTTCTCCAAAGTTCCATCCGGAATCAGCGGAATAGATGTTCACCGATCCACCAGATTCATTCAATGGAATATTCCAAAGAATTAGGCCTGAAAAAGAGATAATGATGCCAAGAATGACAAAAAAACCCCTCCAATACGGGACTCCTGCCATTTTTACTCTCTCCCAAAGAATCATTCAATGGGCCGCTGTATTGCCTTTATCTCAAGGAATTCATCTAGACCTTCCACACCAAGTTCTCGTCCATTCCCCGATTGCTTGTAGCCACCAAATGGTGCACTGACATTGAATGGTCCACCGTTTATGCTTACTTGCCCAGTGCGCATGCCTTTTGCAAAGGCCATAGCGCGCTCAGGATTACTCGACCAAACACCGCCAGAAAGTCCGTAGATTGAATCGTTAGCTAACGCAAGTGCCTCTTCCTCAGAGTCGTATGTTGTGATTGTCAGTACAGGTCCGAAAACTTCCTCTTTCCAGATTGTCATGTCAGGTGTGACGTCGGCGAAGGCAGTAGGTCGAACGAAGAACCCAGTATCGATACCATCTGGCATCTCAGTACCTCCGGCAACGAGCGTTGCACCTTCTTCGATTGCTGATTGTATGTAGTTGCGGACACTAGCCTGTTGTTTAGCTGACACCATTGGCCCACAGCGTGTATTCTCATCTAGTGGGTCCCCAGGGGTGTAGCCTTCTACGCGTTGTTTGACCAACTCTAGAATCTCTTCTTTGTGCGCTACTGGAATAATAAGTCGTGTTAGTGCGGAACAAGTTTGACCTGAGTTTTGGTAGCAAGCACCAATCGATGATTTAGCAGCACGAATTACATCAGCATCATCGAGAATCACGTTCGCAGATTTCCCTCCGAGTTCAAGGGTTACACGCTTCACTGTCGGTGCAGCTGCCTGAGATACACGAATACCTGCGCCCGTGGATCCAGTGAACGAAACCATGTCTACATCAGGGTGTCCTGAAAGAATCTCCCCGACTTCGCTACCGTGTCCGCTGACTAGGTTGAAAACTCCAGGTGGAAGACCAATATCGTGGAGGATATCAGCGAGCAGGAATGCGTTTAGTGGGGCCTCTTTTGATGGTTTTAGTACCATGGTGCATCCGGCAGCAAGTGCTGGAGCTACCTTGCCAACAATTTGGTGAAGAGGAAAGTTCCACGGTGTGATGAAAGCACATACTCCAACGGGTTCCTTCACGATAACCGAGTTTCTTATTTCGTGCTCCCATTCGTAAGATTCAAGCATTTTTGCATAGGATCTAGCAACTACACGAGGAGTGCCAACCATCGCCATACGGCTGTAGCCAATCGGTGTACCTACTTCTGCCGTGATTGTCTGTGCTAACTCCTCGGTGAGTTCCTTGAGAGCCAACGAAAGATCGTTGAGAACTGCCATCCGTGTCTCAATACTACTGTTTGACCACTCTGGGAAAGCGCATTTTGCTGCGGCAACTGCTCGATCTACATCGTCAGAGGACCCCGCGGGGACAGAACCGATGACCTGCTCGGTTGTGGGGTTTACCACCTCAATCGTTCCGCTGCCCTGAGGGGCAACCCATGCTCCATCGATGTACAGTTCCTCGCGTTGCATTAGCCCCCCTGAGGAATGCGCATCTTATGACCTTCATGGACTTCAATAACGTAGACCTCTACCGCGAAGTATGACAGTCGGCGTAGTGAGACAAGGCCAAACTGCAGTTATGACGCTATCTGATGAGGCATCTAACAACGCATTCGACGCGGTTTCTATGGCGGCGATATCAGCTGAACTTACGCGCCTGATGGATGATCCTGAAGTCAGATCAATCGTGATTACCGGGTCTGGTCGTGTATTCTGTGCTGGTGCAGATATTCAGTCGTTCAAGTCTGCTATTGAGGAAGGGACTGCTGCAGATCTCGTATCTACCCTGACCGGTATCCTACATCCACTCCTCGTTCGGATGCGTGGCGATCCTACTGTCATTGTGGCTGCTATGAACGGGGCCGCTGCCGGAGGCGGGCTTGGTCTTGCACTTGCCTGCGATGTTCGCATTGCTTCTACTAAGGCTCGTATGGCTTCCGCGTTCTTCCGTCTTGGCCTATCTCCTGATGGTGGAACCACGTGGTTACTTCCACGTCTTGTAGGCCTTCAGAATACACGTCGTTTCCTCTTTGAGGACCAGACATGGAGTGCAGAGGAAGCGTTGGATTTGGGTGCAGTTGATGAGGTTGTGGAACCCGAAGAACTCATCCCTCGTGCGATTCGAATTGCGATGGAATGGGGTCGTTGGTCAGATCAGTCTAAGCGTTCTACGAAGCAGTTGTTGGATTCTCAGTCTTCAACATTTTTTGAGACCCAACTAGAATTCGAACGCATGCTCATTACGGAATCAAGCCGTTTACCAGATTTTGCCGAAGGCATCGCATCTTTCCTTGAGAAACGAGACCCTATATTCCATTCTTCAGATGAATCTGAATAATTCAACAGAGGATTCAAGCCGAATATCCCCACATTCTGTGCCATGGCCTCCCATCGTCGGATGATTGTGATGCGACATGCGAAGAGCAGTTGGGTAAACCCCTTGCAATCAGACCACGCACGTCCTCTCAATGAGAGAGGCCGAAGCGATGCGCAAATAGTTGCAAAAACGCTTGACGACCGTGGCTGGACACCCGATGTGGTCTATCTTTCAGATTCTGAGCGAACGCGAGAAACCATACAGAGGATGCGAATGCATATGGACGACACCAAGGAATTTATTCTTTCAGAGTTGTATCAGGCCACTTTGATGGATGTCGTCGGTGCCTTGGGCGATTCGCTGGAGGGGGAGTGTCCTATGCTTCTGGGGCACAATCCTGGATGGGAAATGATGGTTGATTGGCTATCCGGTTACTCAATTAACTTACCATCTGGTGCTGCAGTTCTCCTTGAGAGAACCGTGGATGAAACGTTATGGCATGAGAAGGGAAGTTGGTCATTTATTGAGATGATTTCACCCCGTGATTTAATTTGATTCATGCTCTAATCGTCTAAGTTGTGTGACGCGAACTGCGACTAGTGCAACACATGTGCCTGCAGCAATGTTCGATCCAATAATTGCGATCGAATTTATTAGGAATCCGTAGATTATCCACAAGATCAATGCGATGCAGATTGTCAACAGAGTTGGCATTGAGATGCCTTCGTGAAGTCTTTGAACCATCACTCGATGGAGTTGCGGAAGCCAAGCAATGACACCAAGCAATCCAGCCATGGCCCCAATTGTCTCAATCATGACATTTGAGAGCACAGAATCACCTCATGGATTGTGCTCACGATCTCTTTTATCACCATTTGACCAATCATAGATGCCCATCCCAGTCTTTTTTCCGAGTTCACCGGCTTCGACTAGTTGGTCGAGTAATGGATGTGGGATGTATCGAGTATCATCGAAGGCCTTTGCGAGGTTGTTTAGGATGTCTCTTCGAACATCAAGACCTACGAGATCAGTTAGTTCCAGAGGACCCATTGGATGCCGGTATCCTAATCGCATTGCTGTATCGATGTCACTGGCTGAAGCCACACCATCTGCAAGCATACGAATCGCTTCATTTCCGAGTACCACGCCGAGCCGACTTGTAGCGAATCCTGGCACATCTCGGACTAAGATGGAGGTCTTGCCTAGATGTTCAGCGATGTTCTGAGCGGCTTCGATGGTTTCGTCACAGGTGCCTTCATGTCGAATGAGTTCGAGCAGCGTCATCAATGGAACTGGATTGAAGAAGTGCATGCCGATGACGTTTTGTGGCCTTGTAGTTACTTCTGCTATAGCACCTATGGGAAGCCCTGATGTGTTGCTACCAAGGATAGCATGCGTGGGAGCGGATGCATCAATTCGTTGAAAAATCTCTCGCTTCAATTCCATAATTTCCGGAACAGCTTCGATGACAAGCTCTGCTTCAGATACAGCATCTTCAAGGCTATCTGTAGGATGTAGGTTTGCACTCCATTCAGTCTTTTGTTCCTCGGTTGTTTTACCCCTAGCAATACCTTTGTCCCAGAATACATGTATCCTTTCAATCCCACGTTCTAGCCCTTCAGGAAATGCATCGTTGAGGTGCGTTTTCCAACCAGCTTGTGCACAGATTTGGGCTATACCTGCGCCCATTGTACCGGCTCCAATCACGGCGACGGTTCGTATGTCCATGTTATTCGACGACCATTGCCCGTTCATCACCCTTCTCGCTCTGAGCAAAGGCAACACCCCCAACGATTAGGACAAATGCGAGTAGGAGACTCCATCCTAACTTTTCATCCAATAGAACCCAACCGCTCAGAATTCCAAACAAAGGAACTAGGTAGACGTAGAGTGCGGCAGGCCCGGCTCCAATTGTCCTGATACCATCCGCATACCATACATAGGACACAACTGTTGACAGGATGGCAAGGAAAAGAATCGATGCGATTGCTTCTGTGGATGGTACTCCCCATTGACTCGATACTCCTTCCCAAATGAATCCAGGTGTTAGAAAAGCGAGGCCGGTTATTGATGACCAGACCGTGATACGTAGTGGTGACATTGGAGTTTCACCATCTGGTGCGGTTGTCATGCCTCGCTTCATTGCAATAGCTGATGCCGACCATGAGAGTGCAGCCAACATAACAAACAAATCACCCAACATTCGAGTACTTGCCGGGATATCGACGTTCGGTGATCTGAGGAATAGAATCACAACACCAGCGATTGCGAGGATACTTCCTATTCCAAGTCGTTTGGTCATCTTCTCATCAAGGAAGAATATGGCGAGTATTGCAGTGAATAGTGGGTTGAATGTGATCATTAAAGATGCATCACCAGCTGCGGTTCGTTCCATGCCGAACATGAAGAATACCTGATAGAGAAATGTCGAAAAGAATCCCACAAAACCTACAATTCTCCATTCCCTCCTACTTGGTAATGTGAAACGCCCACTTGAAACTAACCAAGCGATGAAGGCAAGGACAGCAACGAGATACCTAAGCCAAGCCGCGGTGAAGGTGGGTATTTCTTGAGCAAGAACACGTCCTGCCACCCAGCCTACACCCCAAATTACGGCGACAACGGCCAACCTTAGATGGACGGTGAGGTGTTGCACGTAACGCTGGCAATGTTCACGATGAATCAATTATTCGCGACCATATGCAGCAAGAGCGGCTTGAAAGAGACGCTGTCTAGGCACGTCATGTTCCAAAAAGCACGGGAATGGAGCCAAATCTTTCAGTAGTTCGATGGTACCTACATAGGCACCGTAAA
>JAZADD010000055.1:0-18239 GCA_036124005.1 Thermoplasmatota archaeon | reverse complement strand
GATATCCTAGGAGATGTAGTAATAGCAGTAAGCTCAACTATAGAAGGGCGCCGGATTCTCTGCTACTCACAATAATTCTCTGATTTTGGATCCTCAGTTGGCG
This sequence comes from Thermoplasmatota archaeon, assembly GCA_036124005.1. GTDB lineage: Archaea > Thermoplasmatota > Poseidoniia > Poseidoniales > Thalassarchaeaceae > MGIIb-N2. Next base: position 18,136 of record JAZADD010000055.1, on the reverse strand, counting down.
AGATTCATGCTCAAAAAATAGTCAAGATTGTGGATATGGCGCTACGTGCCAGGCTACCCCTTGTAGCGATCTGGGATGGAGGTGGACAGAGAGCACACGAAGGAGTAACTTCTCTCGGCATGACAGGAGAAATGATGGATCGCCTCATTGCCTGCTCAGGGCGCATACCCGTAATCTCTCTGGTGATGGGGCCAGTAGTTGGAGCTTCGGCACTTGCTGCGGCACTAGCTGACTTCGTGATTATTGGCGAAGAACATGGCGAATTCTTCATGTCAAGTCCACTTGAAACTCCTGAAGTTGCTGAAGAGGGAATGGATTCGAAAGACCTTGGTGGTGCAGATATGCATGCAAGCCGGTCAGGTATTGCAAGCCTGGTTGCTGCAGATGAAGAGGACGCAATGGACATAGTGGCAGAGATCCTTGGCCACTTCCCTGACCATTGTGACGCATTGCCACCAGTCAGAAACACTACTGACCCAGATGACAGATCCTGTGAAGAACTGAACAATAGTGTGCCCGATGATAGCAACCGACCTTATGATATGAAGCGAATTGTTGAGACAATTTTGGACGATGGTGCTTTCGTAGAACTGCAGCCTGCCTACGCGGAGAATATCGTTATCGGTTTTGGACGATTAGGAGGCCATCCTGTCGGAATCATCGCAAACCAACCTAAGGTACTTGCAGGTTGTCTTGATATCGATGCCTCGGTGAAAGCAGCTAGATTCATCAGGACTTGTGACTGCTTTAACATCCCACTTGTCTCCTTTGTGGACGTACCTGGATTCCTTCCTGGAACGGTGCAAGAATGGGGAGGAATTATTCGGCATGGCGCAAAACTGCTTTACGCTTACGCAGAAGCTACCGTACCTCAATTGACAGTCGTGACAAGAAAGGCCTACGGGGGAGCATATCTCGCAATGTCGTGTAAACATCTAGAATCTGATTACAATGTTGCTTGGCCCTCAGGTGAACTCGCAGTAATGGGTGCCGAAGGGGCGGTGAATATCATCCATCGACGTGAACTCAAAGATGCCGAAGATCCAATCACAAAACATACCGAACTTGTTGATGAATATCGCCAGAAGTTTGGTGACCCCTATGTCGCTGCCAGAAATGGCTGGTTAGATGATGTCATCGAGCCGGACGAAACACGTGTACGACTTATTCGGGCACTGAAACCATTAATCTCAAAGCGAGTATGGCAGCCCCCAAGAAAACATGGAAATATTCCACTTTGACTAGTTCTCGATTCCAGTTTCAACCTCGCTCAAGCGATTAAGCAACAAAGAAAGAGAGGGTAACAAATCCCGATGTTCCGGGGCGATAAACTGTGCCCATGCGACCAAATGCTGAGCAACTAGCATCCACCTTCCATCGAGAATCAAAGCTCCAGAAGCACTCTGAATCGGCTCTACTGAACCACCTCCGCCATACGATGCAACAAGGCAGATATCGGAGTTGAGTGCATTTGACCTAATTGAGGACTCCACTGGTGAATCGAAATCTACTTGGAAAGTTGACTCAAGAGATCCTTTTGGAACTTCATCAATGAGCGCATCCCTCCATGGGCCACGAGAATCTAGGGGGCGGCGCCCCTCTCTAGTCACTGGGACAATGCGTCCACCGTTTTCTGCCCAAGCTGCTGCCGTTGACCGAGCGGCGGCTCCGCCTCCATAAAGAATCAAAATTGGGGATTTAGATCGGCGAAATACCCCCCATGACCTTGCAACAAGTACCACTCCAGCACCATCAGTACTTCCAGTAATCAACTGATGGCCGTCCCACCTCAACTGGTTTGTTGAAGCGATATCCAAAGAAGCATCTACTGGTCTAACGCCTGACCGTGATGTCAAACCATGCTTGAGAGGACTAGTGATTGAAACCCATAGGATGGTTTCGTCACCGAAACCGGATTCTGCCGGCTCTGGCCAATTTGGATTCACCTCTTCCAATCCAGGAAAATCTAAGCCATCTTCAATATCCGCAGTAACCTGTTCGATTAACGAAATCGCTTCTGATGTGAAAACTTCAGCCTGATTATCCATCCTATCCAGTAAAACTCGCCCTAGTAAATCGTGAATCAGGGTTGTCTCAAGACGGCTTGTACGAGATATGAATGTCTGACCAGTAGCCTGACGGAGATGCGCATCAACTAACCTTGAGAGGATGGGAGTCAATGAGTGTTCGATTGGGGACCCAGCGACCGAAGAATGAATGTCTCGGCCACCGGCCATGTGCATTGGAACCGGTAGGAACCTATGGGGATGACGCTCAATATTGAAAACGGGATAGGTGTGCTCCACGGGAATGCCAACTGACCTTGAAATTGCTCGCTCGGTCGAACTTGCTCCGATTGAAGAGATTGCATGGACCCGTGGAATCGGAGTAGAGGAACTTATTCCATTCGGGCGCCATATGGCAAAAGTAACTTGGTCTGCAATCCGATCTAGGATTGAACAGCCACGGGGATCACTAGTCCTCGTTACTAGCGTGAACCCTACCCGTTACGGTGAAGGCAAGACTGTCACGACTATCGGCCTAAGTATAGGTCTCAATCGAATCGGGAAAAAGGCGGCATGTGTTATTCGTGAGCCATCGATGGGACCCGTGTTCGGAATCAAGGGGGGTGCGGCTGGAGGAGGACATGTCCAGGTCCTCCCCATGGAGGACATTAACCTCCATTTTACAGGTGACATTCATGCTGTTACATCAGCCCATAACCTCTGTAGTGCAGTATTAGACAACCACCTTCACCAAGGAAATGAACTGAACATTGACCCCTCTCGTCTCCTCTGGCCCCGTGTACTAGACATGAACGATCGAACTCTGAGATCTGCAGCAATTGGACTTGGCGGACCGGCTAATGGAATGGCACGTGAGGAACGTTTCGATATTACCGCAGCAAGTGAGGTAATGGCGATTCTCGCTCTAGCACGTGATTATGAGGATCTACGATTCCGCTTAGGAGAAATTGTCATTGGTTCATCTCGTGATGGAAGGCCAATTAAGGCCAATGATATCGATGCAGCAGGAGCAATGGCCCTCCTAATGCGGACTGCTTTCCTTCCCAATCTCGTCCAGACAACTGAAGGGACTCCCGCCTTCATCCACGCCGGGCCTTTTGCAAATATAGCACATGGGAATTCGAGCATAATAGGAGATCGTCTATCCCTTGCACTGAACGATATGGTTGTCACAGAAGCCGGATTCGGGGCAGACCTCGGTGCTGAGAAAGCATTGCACATCAAGGCACAGGCATCGGGCATTTCCCCAGATTGTATTGTAGTCAATGTCACTGTCCGCAGCATGAAGATGCATGGTTATGGCATGAGCGGGATTACAATGGCTGGTGACCGCCTCAAGGAAGAGAACCTAGACATGTTAAGACTTGGAGCGACTGCAAATCTTGGCCGACACATCAAGAATATGGCTCGATTCGGACCAGACGTTGTGGTCTCGATTAACAGATTCCCCACAGATACTGATGCTGAAATTGACACTCTGATGCAAATCGCTACCGAAGCAGGTAGTGCGGAAACTGTCCTCTATGAAGGACATAGCAAAGGAGGAGAAGGGGCCGAACCTCTAGCACGTGCAGTAAATCGAGCAGTCCAACGCCACATGGCGGCTGGACGGCCGTTTAAGCCGTTGTTCGACCTGGAATCACCTATTACAGAAAAGGTCCGAACTATTGCAACGGAAATCTATGGAGCAGGTGAAATCGAAATTGAAACTCGTGCCCAAAAACAGCTCAAGCAGATTATCGAATGGGGCTACGGCGAACTCCCTGTTTGTATGGCGAAGACACAATACTCATTCAGCCATGATGCGAATCTCTACGGCGCACCAGAAGGTTTCACCCTTCCCATTCGAGAATTCAGGCTCAATGCAGGTGCAGGATTTATTGTCGCTGTTTGTGGTTCAATGATGACCATGCCTGGACTTCCACGAAGACCCGCCGCAGCAGACATGGATATGGACGAGGATGGCAACTTGACTGGCGTTTTTAGTTGAAGGTCATAAGATGAAAATCAACCATCGTTCCGAACAAGGCTGCAAAGTCCGTGTTGAGAGTGAGGACGACCTCTGGACTCTTTCTCAAGTCATCCGCCCAGGTGTGATTGTCAAAATGTTCGGCCATAGAAGAGACCAAACCACAGGTAGCCGAGACGGAGGACGGGCGAAAGAAGCAGAAAGAAAAGCAATGTGGCTCACAATTCTTACGGAATCAACAGAATATGCAGCCTTCTCCGATGCTCTCAGAGTCACTGGAATCATAATCGAGGCCGACTTTGACCAAGGTAGCCATCATACGCATTCAATAGAGGAACGATCCGAAGTCGAATTATTGTGGGAAGATATGATGCCTCCAGAGGATGCGGAATTATTGCAACGTGCGGCAACGGAAGGCGCTATGGCACGAGTCCTGATGGCAGTAGTCGAATCGGATGAGATCATTCTCTTCGAAGTAACCGGAAACGGCCTACGAGAAAGTACGACATTCACAATGCGTGGCGGCGGTAAACGTCATGGCGATTCGAGTAATGCAAGAACCACTTTCTTTGATGAGGCTGCAAAAGAGAGTCTGCTTGTGCTCCGACCCAACATGCCTCTTCTCCTCTGTGGCCCCGGGAGTGCCAGAGAAACGTTTGCCGATGCGATTCGAAAAAAAGGACACGAAGGAGTCATTCGATCAGTTGCAACTAGTATAGGTGGCAGAGCAGCAGCAAACGAAATCCTTCGAGAAGGATTAGCTGATGACCTCCTAGGCGAGCATACGCTAACCCGCCAAACTAAACTAATCGAACAGGCATTTGCTCAGATGTCAACCGATGGATTGGTCGCATATGGTGGACTAGAGATTCTTGCGGCTGCTGAACAAGGGGCGATTGAAACACTGCTCATTCTCGCACGGCTTCTTCGCGACCCTGTGGAGCGATGTGTCGATCGGCCATGGCCAGATGTTGCCGCCTTGGTGCTTGATAGTGGAGGCGAGATTGAACAGCCCTCCGAAGATCATGATGCTGGCCTCCAACTTGCCGGAATAGGTGGCGCCATCGCCCTTCTTCGTTGGAAAATTGAATGAACAAACTCATTCATGTCACCCTATTAGCCCACATCATGGCACGGCCAATGGGGAGGATTGTCGGATTCGCCTCTGAGGATTCAACAGGGACTGGCGCAGTCCATGCCGTCGCTACCCGTCTCTTGGAACTAGACCGAGATGTTTGGTGGATTCAACGCGATGGAAATGACTGCCCATTTCCGCCTACTCTTGAACCAAAAGAAATGCATCGTGCAACCTTCGACTGGCACAATCTACTCAATGGTGCTAGATGGCTACTCACAGGTGGTAGAAGTATCCTCGGTGACGAAGAGGAATTCTCATCTTGGTCGGCAGCACTCACTTTTGCTGAACTTGAAGGTACACTCAACGCATTCATTCTAGACGCTCCTTTCGAACGGTTCACCGATGTTTGGAGTGTCGTTGTACCACGCATACGACAGATGCATATTCTCTTACTTGATGGGAAGGAAATCGATGAGATTGCCCGACTTGAAAATTGGCCTATTGATTCCAGTAGAAAGGGAAGGATTGCAACGCTTGAACGTATACACCGTCAGACGCTCGTACCTCACGTGATTGGCAGAGATATCGAGCAAGGGTGGGCTGCAGACGCACATGCCTATGGAATAGCTGAAGCTCCTTCGGGAGAAGCGAATACCTACACCTGGATGGGGTCAGTGATGGACGGTTTGATTCAAGCAGGACACGTCAAAGGTGCAGCTCAAGAGGCTTTAGATTCAGCAAAAATATCCTAAGATCTCAATCTTCAGAGACGTTTTCGTCCCCATCTGCACGTTCCTTAGTTGAGTTATCGTCCGATTTTCTCAAACCAATTGTAACCGCGGCAGCAATCAGTAGGAGAGGAACTGAACCACTAAGTGCAACGTAAGTACCAACTGGGGTGCCGCCTCCTACAGTCGATGTTGTGAAATTGAAGTCGCCATCAGCGAATCTAGGTTCGCGCCAATTCGTCACAGTGAGGTTGATTTGAAACGTTACTTGTTGGCCGCCGCAATTACCCAAATTGCCTTCACTACCTTGATTTGTTACTGTTAGAAGCCATTCGCCTTTGCCATGCATCCAGACCTGAGTGTCACTTCGTAGTAGGAAGATTGCTTCTTGCAGTTCATCACTAGACCTGGCCTCGATATCTGGAAGTGGAGTATCGATTATGACCGAATCTGAGCCTTCCCAATTCTCTGCAGACCAAGCAGTGTTGTTTGTGCCATCCGAGAAGTTTACTGGGTCAGGAGCTCTGACTTCAACCAACCACTGAGGTTCACAATCAAATCCCATGAAACTACCCCCTTGCATCTCTACGGTGTAGTTTGCTCCAATCAGTCCGCCCTGATCCACTGTAACCATAGCCTCGACACGAGAACCACTCGAGATTGTCTGCCCCACCTCCGTTGACCAAGCCTGAGTAGTCCATTCAGCATACCAATCCTCAATCTCCTGCTCGGGTTCAGGATTTAGTAAAGGAAGGGCAGCGAGAAACGGGATAGTGAAAACAAGAGTCGAAATCCATACAGCACGAATCATCTTAGATGGATTCTGATTGGAGGACTTACCGATTGGATAGATTGAGGCGATACGAATAGCTAGTGAACGATCCTCCTTCGATGGAGCAATATCGACGAGTTCCGCCTCGACAGTCTCATCCGCCATATACCTACCAGACAGGACCTCGACTTGAGATTGACGCGAGCACGAGTAGACAAACGGTGAAAACCTCGACCATACCAAGCACATCCGGGAACAGTATGGAAATTACGTGGAAACGACGTGGAATTGCTGTTGCATGGTTCATATTAGGCGTCATTCTAGCATCTAACAGGGTATTCAGAGAGCTTGCTGGTGGAGAAGATATTGTAGACGCAGTCTATTGGTTTGCCTATTATTCAGTATCAACAATGATCTCGATTCGTATCTTAGAAGGCTGGATTATAGCCGTAATTGCGACTACTATCACCATTGTGGCAAGGGAGGTTAGAAAGAAAGGACGGATCGATATACTCGCTGGTTTAGGCCACTGGTTGCGTCCAATGAGTTTGTTCGTTCTCGGATGGTTTTCTGCCCTTGCGATTATCTACATACTCATCGACCTATTCTTTGCTGCTGGACAGATTCGCGCAACCCCATTCCTCATCGGATCAGGCATGGGATTGGCTCTAATGCTGCTAGTACTCTGTGACCCCCATGTTGCGAGAACACTCGAAGGCATGATACGCCTTTTTACTGGCAATCGAAGAACCACGACCGATCCATTCACTGGAAGTTTTCTCACCGTATTCTTCTGCATTGCTCTGTTACTCTCAGGCCCTAACATTATCGCGATGAGTGGACTCGCACCAAATCCCCCTGAACCTATGTCTTACTCATTTACAGTAGATGCACCAATATTCGAAGTGGAAACCACCTCTTTAGAGGGAGAAATTCCAGAAGAACACGTTGGATGGTTTACTCAAAATCTTGAGGAACGAAACTGGATGGTTCACATCCACCACCCTATTACAGTTGGAACCAACAGTGAAGGCACTGCGTTACCTGTTGGTATTCTTCTACATGGCCTTGGAGGATACGACCCCTCCGTTATGGCAGATACTGTCCAGAGCATTGCAAGCCGAGGAGTGGTAGTTATCCTCGTCGAGTATCCTAACAATGCACGACCGGAGAACATTCCGAATAATCGTGTAATTACATATCAAGAAGGAACCAGCAATGCGGCAGAGCATATCCCTCGGTTTGACCACGTGAAAACTAACCTAAATCTGGCATGGACTCAACTCAATAATCCCTCATCTGACCTTAGGGAAACTGTTCAGAAATCGATTGGTGATAATACTACAATTGATCCGAGTCGCCTCTGGATTTACGGCCATAGTGGAGGTGCGGGTATGCTACCGTGGATACTCACAGATTTACTCGAAGACGGGTGGGGGTCTGAAGCGTTGATTATCGATATGGAAGCTTCATGGTTGGGATCGAGTGTAGATACTCATTATGGAAATCTCTCGGCAATCCCTGATCACGCCATAGCACACATCGTAGAATACGAACGTGACCTGAGTGTCCATCCTTGCATTGGAAGATTCCATCAAGAACGGATTTCCACACGAGATGGAACTTCTGAACCAATCCCTACCGTGCTGTACCTATTTGTCCAAACAGACGAACATGGATTCCCAGTAATAATGACAAGTCACTACACACCTGCAAGTCAACTGCACGAACATTCTGCCGATTTAATGCTGTACCCGAGGCTTGAGGCGCAGGCCATACACCTTTTCGCCCACGCTGAAGGGGAAACACATCGAGCAAACGATTCCAGAACTTACCTCGAGGGTTCCGATGGAAGATTAGTTGATCTTGGAAAATGGTCAGACGGGACTTCGGTCAAGCCGATATTATTGCGAAATGACGCACTAAATGAAGGACTTCCAGATGGGTTGGATTGTATCCAATACCGAGTACCTCACTCTGAATGAAGCATGAAAGAATACCCCGCTTCGACGGGGCAGTTTCATTATCCTCATCCATCACTGGCCACCATGGTACCCCCCGGGCCCCCACGTGGACCCCCGAAGAAGCCTCCAAAGGGGCCACCAATATCTCAGGATGAAACCGAGATAGAGGAGCAAGATACGGGTAATGTAGAGACCTCTGGACCTCCGATTAGTAAGCCATCGGGGCCACCGAAAGGGCCTCCGCGTGGCCCGCCATCATCTGGACCACCTTCCACTTCGCCTCAGTCCCCTCCGACAAAAGGCCCCCCAAGCGGGCCTCCGAAAAGTGGTGGACCACCATCCGGCCCACCCAATGGACCCCCAACACGAGGGCCCCCCTCTAGTGGACCTCCTGTTATGGCTCCACCAGCAAGTGCCTTTGGAGAAAATGAAGAAGAGGAAGAAGAAGACCCCGTAGAGGATTCAGAAGAAGAGGGTGAAGAAGACCCCGTAGAGGATTCAGAAGAAGAGGAGGGTGAAGAAGACCCCGTAGAAGATACAGAAGAAGAGGAGGGCGAAGAAGACCCCCCTGATGATTCAGAAATCGAGGAGGTGGTTTCAGGTGGTCCAATGATCATCGATCGATTTGGAACCGATGAACGAAAACCAATGGAGATTACTGTAGAGGCACTTGATGCACTACCTAATCGCGTCCCATTGTCTGAAACTGAGCCAGACGAAGCACCTCCTGCAGTAGTTGCTCAACCCCGAGAAGTTCTTGCTCCCGCTGGTTCTGTCTATGACGATTTACCAAAGACTGAGCGAAGTGGACATATCATTCCGTTCGCCCTCTGGCCACGAACTGCAGTTAGGTCCTCGGCATCCAATCACCATCTTCTGCTAGATATGATGGATGATCTCCTCACACTCTTGGAAACCAATGAAGACACGTTCCCAAGTTTCGATTTAGATGGTCAAACATTACTGATCGAAGATTACCTTCGTTCTAGACCTGAAAACCGAGATCGAGTCATATCTCTTATCGATGCAGGGCGATTGAACATTGGACCATGGTACAATCCTCCAGCACAATTTCTCTCAGGGGGCGAATCACTTGTTCGTAACCTCATGCGAGGTCAAAGTGACACCAGGGCATTAGGCGGCAAGGTCGGTTCGACCCCTATGCCTCGATCATCCTCTCACATCAGCCAATTACCTGCACTCCTAAGCGGAGTAGGGTCTGATGAAGTCATTTTCTCTGGAGGCGCAGGACCTTGGATTCAAGACGCGCGCGGCGTATTCAAGTGGACCTCCCCTGGCAACCATGCCTCTATACTTGCAATCAAACAGATACCAAATGGACGACCTCTATCCGGCTGGGGATTCGAAAAACGGATGACTGATTCAAAGGATAGTCCAGAAATTGACCTACATTCAGGCACTAAGAGGATTGAAGACATCTGCAATATGCACCTTGAGAAATATGGCTGGCTCCCTCCCATGATGGGTTTTGGTAATTCAACTCGGCACGGGATGGCTCAAACGAGCCTGCCTCGTCTTATTGCCGAATCAAATAACGCAATGAAGGGAGATGTTCACTTTGAACACTCCTCCTTTACAGAGTTTGCAAAAGATGTCCGCAAGTGGGTTGGACGCAAAACCCTCTACGCCTATGATGGAGAGATGCGGCACGGATGGGATCATGCACTACATAGTGGGGCAATTTCTGCCCGGATGTATCTCAAACGAATGAATGACCACACGGTTCGACTCCTGACACATGGTCTCGAACCCCTCTGTGCAATGAGTTGGTTCCATGGAGGACGCAACCGAAACGACCGACTCAGGACAGCATGGGATATTGTTCTGAGAAATCATGGTTCCAATGAGCTTGGTGGACTAGGTCCAGACTCAGTCCATATGGATATGGAAGACGACTTCCGACATGCTCAGGAGACCATTGAAATGGTCATGGAAGATGTCCGAATAGAACTTGCAGATGCGATGAATCTACATCATATCGATCGAGATGCTGTACCTCTACTAATCAACAACCCGTTAGGTGTTGAATGGTCTGGAATGCTTCCAGTAGATCTCGCAGTTCCTGCCTATCGAAGTTGGCTAGATAGTGGAAACCCTGTCCACCTCGAGTTTTCCAAGGCACCTAGAGGTGCGGAACTAATCAGCGACATCGTGCAAGTCGCACCGGAACCGGACACACACCTCCATCGCGACTACCACGTGGACCTTGAATTACCTCGAATTCGTGGCCGTGTCCAAGTACATCGGATTCCTCCAGGAATCCATGTACTGCATGCAATCCCTGGCCATTCTAGTCCGTCGACTCTACCAGATGCGCCCGTCACTACAGAGGTAGATACTGGCCAACTTCGAGCAATGGAAAACGGCCATCTTCGCATCGAATTCCTTCCTGATGGACGATTCGATCTGATCGACTTAGCTACCGAACGACGCTTTCCTGGTATCGGCCGATTGGAGGACGTAGAAGATGCTGGTGATGCTCATGACCACAGTGCTGGAGGCCACCCTGGCCCTCGAGAAACTCCAATGAGCCTGCGTGCTCAGCCCATAGACCGGCGCCTCCATGATAGTGACATCACGCGAATCCAAACCACTACTATGCTCCAGAAATCAGACGAATGGTGCGCTACAGCACATATTCGCGTCGTCTGGAGTGTTCCCGCCTACTTTGACCCTGCAACACAGACTCGGAGTGTAGAACTTGGAACTGTTGTCATCGATCACTTCGTAAGCTTACGTCTTGGAGCAAAAACCGTCGATGTTGAAACATGGGTAGATAATCAGGCTGAAGACCACCGCCTCCGGATGATTGTGCCCACAGGAATGCATCTTACCCATGCAAACGTTGGCTCTCCTTTCGACGTAGTGCGGCGTCCTGTTCTGCACCCACATGATCCAACGTGGCACCAACCACTCGTACCAACTCAACCAATGGAACGGTTCATCGCGGTCGAAGGTACTGAGGATGGACGCAATGATGGCGGTTTCGCTCTCATTGCACCAGGAGTAAACGAATACGAGGTTGTACTCTCTGACGATTCGGACCCCGGAGGCTATGACATTGCCCTTACACTAGTCCGTTCTGTTGGATGGACATCACAAGCAGGCTTCGCTTCGAGGCCGAACACTGCTGATGCAATTATCGCAGCGCCAGGTGCACAATGCATAGGGTCGTCAATCATACGATGGTCATTGATGCCCTACTCAGACGGATGGAGTGACGCGGATGTTCACGGGGAAGCAGAGCGATTTTCCACGAATGCATCACTTCTTTCAGCAATGAAGAAACCACTTCCAAACGGGTTCTTTGATGAAGCCCTGACTCCAGGTACGATTGGACGAAGCATGACTCATATTCGATTTGAGGGAGATGGGGCTGCACCTACACTATCCTGTTTCAAACCGTCCGAAGATGGCGGAGCAATGATTCTTCGCGTCTACAATCCAACGGGAGTAGACTGGACTGGACGAATCTACTCAGATATTGATTTGGAACGCGTGCATGAATGTAGTATGATTGAAAATGCTCGTAAGAAAAAGATCGATTTGAAGAACGGTTCCTTTGAGGCCAATGTTCCTGCTGGAGCCATCATACAGTGGCGCCTATCCTGATTTTGGAGCCGAACGACATGAAGGCACGCGCTCCAACAAGAATCGACCTCGCAGGAGGTTGGACGGATGTACCTCTCTACGCGGCTGGATTCGGAGGAGAAGTCGTAAACTTCGCAATTAACCTCCATGCGACTGCTTCTGTGGACACTGATGACGACGGGTGTCTAATTGCTAGTCATCGAAGCACGACCCCACTTGGTGGGGGGCTCGGTACGACAGGGGCAGTAAATGTAGCAATGATTGGCGCAATCGATGGAGGGAGGTCAGACCCACTAGAAATCGCAGAAAGCGCTTTCCAGTTTGAAATGAAACTAGGAAACACTGGAGGACGGCAAGATCAATGGGCTGCAGCACTAGGGGGTTTCAATCACTTGATGTTCATCGGTGATGGCGTCGAACCACTGCCCCTTGAACCCCCAATGAGTGTAAGAAACTGGCTTGCTAAGCATCTACTTCTATTCGATTCCGGCCTCCGTCATGTCTCGGGAGAACTCCACGATTCGGTATGGAAGCGATTCAAGGCGGACGATGAGGACGTCCACTCAGGACTACTTATTCTTCGACAAGCAGCACGAACAATGGCTGAAGGGCTCAATAGAGATCGCCGAGACAGTGTAGTCGAGGCTTTGAAGCGAGTCTGTGAAGGCGTGGACCTAATCGATGAGACCATTCATGCACCATTCAAGGAAGTGGTAGAACCATTACTGTCTACTAAACATGTCATGGGTTGGAAGGCAGTAGGAGCCGGCGCCGGAGGATGTGCCATCCTTCTTGTTCGACCGAGTGCACAGGACGTTGTAACTCAGGCTTGTATGGATGCAGGCTGGTCAAAAATTGAATGGGACTACGATGATGATGGTCTTGTTATTGATTCGTGAGGTTCAAGACCATCGAGCCAATGACCATTCATGGCTCTGGATCAACATCTCGCATCAGAGGCGGACTTTCTCCTAATTACAACCAATGTCTGCTGGTATTGTGTTCGTGCAAAACGTGTTCTTGAGGCACGTGATCTAACATATGCCGAGGTCGATGCCCATCAAGACCGTGAAACACACATGGAAGCGACTGTACAAACCGGATGGAGAACTGTGCCTGTAATCTACGATCTAAGAGGGGATGAACCTGTCTTCGTAGGTGGCTCTGATGAACTCATAGAACTGTTGAGCTAACCCAGTCAACCAGTTTTTCCTTTTGCGATAAATCTACCATGTGTCCCTTTTTGTGACGGAGATCAAGAACTGGGCAACCTGCTTCATTCAATACCTCGTAAACTTCGATTCCCTGGTACATTGGTACCATCTCATCACGTTCCCCATGCATCCAAACGGCAGGGATTGGATGGTTTCGGAGATGTTCTGCCACATTCTGATACCTCAGGACCTTTCCAGATATGAGAATAAGACCTTTCACAAAGTCTCGAAGAGAGGGGTGCTGCATAACTTCGAGCGTCATTGCAGCCCCTTGAGAGAATCCACCAAGGATTAGATCATCCTCTGGAGCTTGGCTAAGAATCTGATTTACAATCATCTCAACAGAGGTCTCAACCTGTTGAATGGATTTCACATCCAGCGGATCGGTAGGGGGTGCATCCCTGAGCCACCAAGCGAAACCTCGATTTGGATGAGGTATGGGAGCCTCAGGTAGAATCAAACGCATTCCTGGAGCCAATAACGATTCAGCAAGGGGACGAATCAAATCAGCAGTACCTGTCAAACCATGCATCATCACGAGGGTTGGCATGTTGCAACCTCACAATGTCCAAGAACGAACATGAGCACCAGCAACTTTGAGGTGAACAAAAGAATCTTGACCTCTCAAAGTGACAGTGATTGAATGCTCGCCGGAGTTAGATGGGATAGTACCAAATGAGCCCTTTTCTGTTGCCCCTGCACCCCATGCTCGAGTCAAAGGTGAGGCACCTTGGTGGTCTTTGATGCTAAGTGAACCTGAGCCACCTTGCTGACTTATTTCAACATCTAAATACCAAACTAAAGTATCCCATGCCTCATTTGGAGAATATCCTTCATCAAGAAATGTGTCATAAATTTCTTGATCATTTTCCTCATACAGATTGTCATGTATGTCTCCCGCACGATAGAAGAATACATCTCCAGAATAGCCAGTTTTCTTTTCATTGAGATTCATTTGTAAGTGATTTACACCTTCATTGTCAGTCCAAAGGAGACTCTTGATGAAACCCTCTCTACCACTAAACACGTAGCTGAGAGTGTGATCTTCAGAGGATGTAGCAGAAACTGTGACTTCTCCGTTGTAGATATTGTCGGTATTAGCACTCCAATCTTGACCTAAGAGCCTGAAGTCCCAAGTGCTTCCAACTTCCCAAGGGAAATTGAAAACTGGCTGCGGATCTCCATTCTCATAAACCGACAAACCATCCATAGTAACTCTACCTAAGAATGGATTGTGATTAATCACTGCATGTCTTTGAGCCTCGCCTTCTGACGAGATACCTAACATGAATAAGCCATCATCCTCGCGAATATCTGCTACTACTAAGCGAGTACTATCTTCTCCAAACTCGGGAGTAATGAACGTGTACAACCACTGATCACCAATTTGCCATTCAGGCAAGGCTAATTCGTCAGTGGTAGTATTACCAATATCGGATTCTGTAATTGCCTCATCACTGATACAGCCTGCAAGGCTGACTGTCATCATCAATAGCGATAACAAGTAAGCACGCATGCTAGGCCCACAGCGATGCTATTTTTCAGCCTTCACCAAGACTGCTAGCAATTACAACTGCAAGTATGTTCATCAAATCTAAACAATCAATGGAACAATAACTAGGCTTACAATACTCATCAATTTAATCAAAATGTTCAGAGATGGGCCAGAGGTGTCCTTGAATGGGTCGCCAATTGTATCACCGATTACTGCTGCTGAATGGGCATCATCGCCCTTCTCTGCACCGCCAATATGGCCCTGCTCGATTGCCTTCTTCGCATTGTCCCATGCGCCACCAGCGTTAGCCATGAAGAGAGCCATTAGAACGCCTGTTACGGTAGCACCGGCAAGAAGCCCACCAAGTGATTCCGGACCAAGGAGAAGTCCCACTATTACAGGAGAAGCAATTGCCACAACACCTGGTGCGACCATTTCTCTTAGAGCAGCCTTTGTAGAGATATCAACACAACGAGCGCTGTCTGGCTTAACTCCAGGCTTACCCTCAAGCAAACCATCAATTTCCTTGAACTGACGACGGATTTCAGTAACCATATCACCAGCTGCCCTGCCTACACTAGTCATTGTCATCGCAGCGACAACAAATGGTAGGGCGCCACCGATTAGGAGGCCGATCACGACCATAGGGTCAGTGAGTTCCATAGTGAACGAAGCAATGGAGGTCTCGACCGCTGCATGGAATGCTGCAAAGAGGGCGAGGGCAGTCAAAGCAGCACTACCAATTGCAAAGCCCTTTCCTACAGCAGCAGTCGTATTTCCAATGCTGTCCAGAGCGTCGGTAATTTCTCGAACCTCAGATCCGAGTTCACCCATCTCAGCGATACCACCTGCATTGTCAGCAACTGGACCATAGGCATCGACGGTCATCGTGACTCCCACGGTTGCAAGCATACCCATAGCAGCCATGGCAATACCATAGAGGCCCGCAAAGTCGTTTGCGATGTAGATACCAATAGCCATGAAGACAATTGGAACAAATACCGATTTCATTCCCACTGACAAACCTGCAATAGCGTTAGTTGCAGGACCCGTCTTGGACATCTCACCAATGTAGGGGATGGCACGGACTCGAAGACCCATGACCGGCTCTATGCCAGTGTAATATTCAGTTGCAAGGCCAATGAGAATACCCACAACAGAACCGGCAATAACGGCGTATAGAGGGCCATAGGCGTTCTCAATTCCTGCAGCAGTTGCTAGGGTTTCCATATCCATTCCGGATGGGCCCATGATAAGATAGCCGCCAACCCAGAAGAGACCGGCTCCAATGAAAGTAGTGTAACGAAGGGCAGCAGCAGCATCGCCCATATTTTTGAGCACACGCATGGAGAATACAGCGATGATACTAGCCAAGTAACCCACCAATGCAAGGGCAATTGGGAGCAATACTAGAGCACCTTGGTACGTTGCATTAGCCTGTTCTGCTGCTGCAATTCCTGCTTGTGCCATGTCGGTTTGTCCAGAGGCTACAAATGCTGCAAGTGCTTGTTCTGCAGTTAACTTTGCAGTAGCTCCAATAGCAGCAGCAATGACCATTGCAGCGATGATTGACCCCACAAAGGATTCGAAGATGTCAGCGCCCATTCCTGCGACATCGCCTACATTATCACCTACATTGTCAGCGATTACACCAGGGTTTCGAGGGTCGTCCTCAGGTATTCCTGCCTCAACCTTGCCGACGAGATCAGCACCTACATCTGCGGCCTTGGTATAGATTCCACCACCAACACGAGCGAAAAGAGCAATGCTAGACGCACCCATTCCAAAACCAGCAATGTAAGGAATTGCATCGAAGGATGGATCAGAGCCATATGGCCCGAGCCACAGATACATAGCAGAAACACCAAGGAGACCTAGTCCACCTACAGCGAGTCCCATGACGGCTCCACCATTGTATGAGACCTCTAGGGCCTCAGCCTGACCACCATTCTTGGCAGCCATTGCCGTGCGCCCGTTAGCTGATGTAGCACTCCTCATTCCAGAATATCCGGCAAGAACCGAAGCAAGAGCACCAAAGAGGAAGGCAGCGGCTGTCTCCCAACCAAGAGCATCATTCATTTCTCCACCGCCAAGAAGGAGTAGGGCTACGATTCCAACGAAAATTGCTAGGTACCGATACTCAGCACCAAGGAAGGCCATAGCACCACGCTGAATCTGCCCCGTGATGTCAGCAACGACCTCGTTGTCAATCACGATTGAATCGTTACGTCGATACAGGAAGAAAGCTGTCAGTAGACCAAGGGCGGCTAGCCCAATCCCAAGCTGTGCAAGTTGTTCTGGTTCCATTTTCATTCACCTAATAGCCCACAGCGACATGGGACCCATATTTAATTGGAATCTTAAGCCAAACCATTCTGCCCCTCATTTCAAACCATCAATTGAATGACGGAAACCCCCCTACCAATCACATAGATGCGTTGATTGATAGAGGATGACGACTTCCGGTGAATAATGGTCGATAAGCAGCTCATCTTGGATTCGGTCGGTCCTGTTCAGGCTGTGCTTGATGCTCATGATGGTATTGTGAATATTGTCGATACCACAGATGGGATTATCTCAATCTCACTAGAAGGAGGCTGTACAGGTTGTGGTAGCACTCCAATGACTGCCATGCAAATATACTACTCACTGATGAAACTCGATGAAGTCAATGATGTGATATTCTTGAATGGTGAATTACCGGAATATATGCGTCAATTCATTGATGAGAAACTATCTCACGAAGCCGATGAGTAAGATATTTGATTGATTCATTACTCAGATTCTCTCTCTTTTCGAGCCTTCATCAAATGATGTGGATTTGGCTCCCCTTGAATTTCTTCGCCCCTAATCGGAATAATCTGACCCACAACACCCATCACTACGAGAATGAAGGCAAGGAAATTAGCCATTGGCTCAGAATCCCAAAACTCTCCTCCTAGGCGATCAAAGACGACCAAACCAACCGCTGTGAGGAAACACAACACTGTCATGGTATTGTGTGCAATGCGTTCTACCCGCACCGATCTTGCAAGGGTTCCTATCGAAATCCAGATGACTACAATTGTGCCACAAGACCATGAGAGAAGAGACTCAGCGAGTTCAAGCATCCTATGACCCACTCGGAGAACTAGCCCCTCGGGCTAAAATTGATTGTATCAATGATACATTTCCCCTACGTCTATCGAATCGCGTGCTAGGGAGTCTAACACTTGTTTATACTACATACGACATACAAGTTTGATTTATGGGATTAAAGAGTCCACTAAACCTGACA
>JAZADD010000054.1:0-19859 GCA_036124005.1 Thermoplasmatota archaeon | reverse complement strand
GGACGAGCCTCAAGAGCAGGAAACAGAATCTCAACCTCCTCCTTTAGCGCCTTCTGCCACAGCGTTTGGTGCTGCAACGGGACCAACGGGTAGATCATACGGTCGGGGCCGTCACCGTGGCGCACCTGGTATGGATTGGGGCCAATCTCAGATGCGTCAAGCAAGTGCGAACATGGCTGCGATGGGTGCTACTTCCACATGGAGCCCTGCTTCAAATGCGATGAGAGGTGATATGTCTTCATCGTCGACTGCGATGCAGGGCACCCCTCCCCCCCGCCCCCAGGACCTCGATACTGTATCTCTGGAATCCCAACAATCCGCAGAGAAACAGAGAGCAGTACAAGAAGAAGCCGGAGTTCAGGATCCCCAAGCAGCACAACAGGCAGCAGCCGCATCGAGTGGTGTCATGTTAGCTTGCGATGGTACCGTGCAAGGTCAAACAGGTTGGTATCATGATGGACGTGGACAGATGAGTTATTGGCAGGTTGACGAATCCGGTGCTTGGACTCGTGTTCGTTGAGATCTGTCATTCATACTGTTCGTCAGGATTAGGGAAATCCTTCGTGCGAACATCGTCTACAAAGGCATTGACTGCTTGCTTGATATCTGACTCTAGGTTGAGGTATCGACGTAAGAACCGGGGGCTGAAGTCCATTGTGATGCCAAGCATGTCATGCAGAACGAGTACTTGGCCATCTACATCCGAACCAGCACCAATTCCGATTGTAGGAATCGCAATCGCTTCACTTACTCTCTTAGCAAGGGGTGAAGGAATCTTCTCAAGTACAATCGCAAAACAACCTGCTTCTTCGAGGAGTTTCGCATCTGAAATCAACTTCTCTGCCTCCGCATCTTCGCGGGCTCGAACTGTATAAGTTCCAAACTTGTAGATGGATTGAGGTGTAAGCCCGAGGTGCCCCATCACAGGAATACCTGCTGTGAGGATTCTTTGGATGGATTCGACAATTTCGGATCCTCCTTCAAGTTTGACTGAATGTGCGCCGCTTTCTTTCATTATCCTGATAGCAGATTCCAACGCATGGCGTGAGTTTCCTTGGTAGGTCCCGAATGGCATATCCACGACAATAAGTGCACGGTCGACTGCACGTACAACACACTGTGCGTGATAGATCATATGATCAAGAGTCATTGGGACCGTAGTTTCGTTACCTGCCATCACGTTTGATGCAGAATCGCCGACGAGAATCACATCGACCCCGCCAGCATCCACAAGCCGTGCAAGCGAATAGTCGTAGGCTGTTAGCATCGTAATTGGTTCGCCCGCTCGCTTCATCTCAAGAAGCGTATTGGTGGTAACCTTCCGTGCTTTTCCTGCGATGGACATGTACCGCGCCTCAGTGCACGGGAGTCCTCTATTAGGTTTCAATAGAGCGGGTATTCATTCATCTTCTGCACTCATGGTTCTGATTACCATCAAGAATTCATCAATATCTAGAACACCGTCATTATTTTCATCTAGAAGATGGAAGAAATCTCTGATTATATCTGGTTCATCGGGTAACCATTCCAATGATCTAATGGCCGCTGTGAATTCCTTGAGATTTAGATGATTGTTGTTCTCGATGTCCGAAGCATGAAATGCAGTAACTGCTCTCATCAATTCAGATTCATTATCATTGATTCTTGAGACGAATGTATTCCATGGCCTCTCTGTAATTGTAATATGTTTTTTTCCATATGATGTGTAGAGAATAAGTCCCAAAACGATGGCTGCTCCCGCACCCAATAGAGCCTGTAACCCCATTAGAATAACAAGAATCAGGGTTGATATAATCCCGATATACTGGATGATTCGACTTGAACGTAAACGATATTTTGGCTGGTACCATGTATGTTCTTTCTCAACTCTTCTAATTACAATTACACAGAGATTCACTGCTGTAAATATCATCAGCATGAATCCCGAGGCTAACTTAGCTACGGTAGCAACATCAAGGAAAATTATTGCAAGTCCCATGCATACACTTGTCCCATAAATCGACCGGTGGGGTGTCTCAAACACAGGGTGTACATCTTCCAATTCCTTTGGGAGAAGTTTGTCTCTACTCATTGCGAAAGGGAATTTCGATGCCCCTAGAAGCCCGGTAAGTCCTCCTCCACTCATAGTCAAAATTGCAAGGATAGCAATGATGAATGCAATTGTACTACCTCCTACTTCAAGTGCAAGTGAATACATTGGGGCTTTGGTAGGATCGCCTCCATTTCCAATCCCTAAATCTGCTCCATCAAACACAGCAAACAACGTGTATGATATTCCTGCATAAAGGAACATTGCAATACCTAGTGAGTAGAACATGCCAATGGGTAAGTTACGTTCGGGTTCAACAACATCTTCAGCGACTGCTGCAATTTTGATTACGCCAACATATGCTAAGAAAACATAAGCAGTTGCTGAACCTAATCCTACCCACCCCTCGGTACTTCCCATGACGTTTAGTGCTGCATCAAGAGGGGCCCGCGGCGAAACTGTGCTACCATTTACGACGGCCATAATTGAAACTAGTATCACGATGGATACTGAAAATAGAATAAGTGGAGTTAGAATTTTCTTGAGAAGTTTCACTCCTCGGATATTTATCGCAGTCACCAATAATAGAATCATTATAGCTAATATTTTTGCTGTAGTATCTGTGAATTCGATACCTAAACTCCCTTCGATTGAAATGACATATGCGCTAAAGCCAATTAATGCAAAAGCAGATTTCAGCATAAAAGAAGCCCAAAGTCCGAGTCCGGAGATTGTTCCAACCATTGGACCAAATGTTCTCTCAATATACACGTATGCTCCACCAGAAGTTGGCATTGCAGAAGATAATTCTGCCTTGGATATGGCCCCTGGAATTACGACAAGTCCTGACAGAATATAGGCTAGCCAAACAGCTGCATACGACCCTTCTATTGATCCGCTTGAGTAGTAAAGTTCCTTTCCGGCGAGTGCTGGTAGAACAAAAATACCACTCCCTACCATTGCAGATAGCGACAATATTACTGCTGCAAATCCTCCCACTGACCTCTGATATAGTGTTGTAAAATCAAAAAGTTTCTTGATATCTATCGGCGATTGTTTCAAGAAACCACTCCCCTTTATCCAATCTTGGCAATGACCTTCATTTCCACTGCTATCGGTGTAGGCAATGCAGTAATTGCCAGAGTCGTTCGAGTCGCTTGTACGCTAGTGAAATGTTTTGCATACACTTCGTTGTATCCAGCAAAGTCACGTTCCATATCTACGAGGAAGGATGTGATATCGATAACATCAGATAGGGATGCACCACTTGCTTCGAGGATTGCTTTCACATTCGCGATACATGCTTCAGTTTGTGCTTTAATGTCGTATTCCTGAGGTTCACCTTCATGCGTACGTATTGCACCCCCTGGAATCTCATCGGTTCCTGCTTGCCTCGGGCCGACACCACTCAGGTAGAGGAGATCACCTACACGCCGTGCGTGAGGATACGCTCCGACTGCCTTTGGGGCCGCTGATGTCTCGATAATGGCTCCTTCTGGTGCAGTAGTTGACGTTTTTTCTGAATTAGCATTCTCATCACTCTCTAGTGTTGCCTCCGAATCGATTACGTTCCGGTCTCCACGGTAATATTCGACATCATCCTCGTCGAATTCTTTGTCTCCTGTTGAGCCCTTCGTTGGAATCAATGAGATTACAGCACCTCCTGATCCGTGCAAAGCCTCGTAGGCGAGGACCTCTCCATCGTAGCGGTTATGTTGCCCCATTGTTGAGGCTAACCACCATGCTGGTTTGAATGCGACAACCTTCTGTACTCTTATTTGGGAATGAATATCTCTGGATAGTTGACTAATATCTTCGAGACGCCCCTTGTCGAAAAACTCCAGAATTTTCCGATTCCATTCGTCATCTTTCTGTGAATGAATCCGGTCGTCCTCTGGTTCGATGTGCTTAGTAAACATACGATTTGATAGTGATGCAACAACGACTGCAACCGCTTTTTTACCCTGATTCTTGAGTGCATCTGCCGTTGCCTTACCTAGTACAATTGTTTCCGCTCGATTTGCATACATGTTACTTGAGAGAATGGTCATTGGGAGTCGATTATCTGGGTTCAGTAGGCTAAGTGCCACGATGCTCCCCGTATCTATTGGGAAGCCGTGATAATCTACTCCACGCATGTGTAGGCCACGTTTTTCACCAGCATCTACGATATCTCTTGCAAGATCAACATCTACTTTGAATGAATATGGCATTGAACCCAGCGCATGAAAATCATCGTCAACATGAGTCCATTCTGGATTCTCACGACACTGGACTTGGTGTCCAATGACTGAGGGCCATGTGGTCGAGTAGACGATGATTGCATCCGCATCACTTTCTTCGATACGTTTTCGAAGCTGATCATAGGCGGCTCTCAATTTCCCCCAGCCCTCGTTTTTCTCTGGCGCTAGCAAAGGGTGAGGATGAGGTGGACCCCATATCCCCATTACGATTGGCGATTCATCTGTCAAGGGCTCACCTGAAGTTTCGCATGTCGGGGGTCCCACTCTACGATGGCGTTCCCCGTGCCAATGACGGTACCGTAGGCGTGGACATCTGCTTCGTAATCGGGGTAATCAAGCGCAGACATCAACCATGAGAGGCCACCTGCGTCGGTTTCAGCGATTGATTGTTCAGTGAATTCAGGCATCAATTGGACCATTTCACGTGTGCGGCCTTCTCGCATCAATTCAACCATACGCATGTCCCAGAGGTACTGTGAATGGTTGTAGATGTGCTCTTTGCTCATGTCCTCTGGCACATCGGATTCAGTGACAAAGTGTCGATGGCTGAGACTATTGCTCGATAGTAGGACGACCTTCTTGCCACTCGCCTTGATAGCACGCTTGCAGGCTTGGCCCAACTCATGCATTTGCTCACCCATGACCTCTGCCGAATAGTAGTGCGTAGATCGTTGACTTGAGATTGTCACAATCGGTTTACTCCAGGTCGGATCGACCATGTGGCATGAGACAATAGTGCCGTAATCGATTCTAAAGTCGGGATTTTGCATCATCTGTGTGACCATCCCCGCATCAGATGCTTCCTTAGCCATGGCTTCAGCAAGATCTACATCTACATCGATGGAGTAAGAATATCTGAACAGGTTAGGAAATACGGGATCAACGGAAGTTGATTCGAAATGAGGCAAACCAAGGAAGTGAGTGCCGATATATGTCTGCCAATGTGGGCTGAAGATGACAATAGCGTCGTAATCAATTGTCCTGAGTTTCTTAGCTAATCTATGGTACCCCCAACGTAGCCCCTCCCAACCGCATTCGGCATTCGGCTCATTTTGAGGAGGATTCTCTGCATATACCAAATGAGGTGGATGAGGTGCTAAAGCACCTAGTACAATCTCTCCATCCATGGCCCTGCGAGGTTCACAAAGCACATCAATTCAACCATTCCAAACCTCAGTTTATGCGAGAGTTCAATGGAGATGGAGCAAGCCCTAATCCATGCGTTGGGAACGTATGCCGCTCGGTCTGGCATTTGTTCCATTTTATGTGAGTATGTGTGTTTCTTGTTGTGTCACACTCTTCGTTGATTTGGGCCAATTTGGCTTCACTGCTCCAGTATTTTCTCTACTGTTGGTAAGCCTTCTTGTACTTTGCATTCGCTTCATCGATGCGGATCCTTCTGGGCGAGGAAATGAACGTTCTATTGGTGCATTACTGGGCCTTCAGATTGGTTACTGGCCTACTGGGATAATTGGTTTGATGTGGCCGTTCATTATTGCCGTAATATGGCTTATTCAGAGCGCTAGGATTTGGCGGTATTCGTATCCTCCCTTTCGCATTGGCCTATGGACTGGATTCGGTACGAGCACGGGCCTAATTTTAGGTCAGATTGGGGCGGCTGTTCTGGATACTGGATTCCTCATCACTGTGGTTTTGTTTGGGATTCTTTTTCCATTACTCCACTGGTCGTTGGGTCGACTACCTGTGGATGAAGAAGAGTAAGGCCTCAATCATTCATGATGCATATGTTTGTTGCTTCAGAGTAAAATCCGAGACTCCAATGGCCACCTTCACGTCCTAGACCACTATCTTTCACTCCACCGAATGGTACACGAAGATCACGATGCAACCATGTGTTAACCCATACCATGCCCGTATCCAAGCGATGAGCAATATATTCACCGCGTTCTAAGTCTGCAGTCCATACACTTCCTGCGAGGCCATAGCGTGTTTCGTTTGCAATTTTTATCGCCTCTTCATCCGAATCAAAAGAATGCAAAGTAACCATGGGTCCGAAAATCTCCTCTGTTGAGCAACGAGAGTTAGTTGCCAATCCATCGATGACTACAGGAGTAATCCAATTGCCGCCCTCAAAGGTTTGAGGTAGACAGGGTTTGTCTCCGCCAGTGAGCAATTCACCTCCCTCCTCGATGGCTAGAGAAACATATGACTGGACTTTGTTGAGATGTTCTTTACTGATGAGTGATCCGAGTTCAGTAGAATCATCTGAGGGGTCGCCTATTCGTAGATGCTCTACAGTATCAACAAAGCGACGTGTGAACGTTTCCTTAATTGAAGAGTGAACGAGAATCCGGCTCCCACAAAGGCATACCTGTCCCTGATTGAGGTATGACGCACGGACGATAGCGCCCATATGTCGGTCAAGATCACAATCGTCGAGTATGATTGTAGCGTTCTTCCCCCCTAGTTCTAGGCTGAGTTTCTTGAATGAACCTGCAGCAGCACGGGCAACAATTGCTCCAGTCGCAGTTCCACCTGTGAATGAGACAAATCTCACATCTTCATGTTCCACTAATGGAGCACCAGCTTCAGCGCCAGTCCCATGGACAAGATTGACAACACCTGCTGGCAATCCAACTTTCTCGATGACTCTCATCAGAAGATCAGCCGTCATTGGTGTTAGTTCACTGGGTTTGCAGACCACAGTATTACCCATGCCAATCGCAGGAGCGACCTTCCAGGATAGTAGGTAGAGTGGTAGGTTCCAAGGTGTGATTAGCACACCTACACCAACGGGACGTCTTAGAACACGATTCGTTGCATCTTGCATATGGAACTCTTGATCCTCAAGATTCCGAATAAGGTCAGCATAGAAACGGAAATTGGCTACAGATCGATTCGCATCCACTGATCTAGCGATACTAATTGGTTTACCCGTATCCATCGATTCAAGTTGAGCGATTTCGTCATGGCATTCCTCTAGAGTATCAGCAATACGGTCTAGCCAATTAGCCCGCTCTTCCTTGGGTAATGCAGCCCAGCCTGGTCCTGCTTTTTTTGCTGCGGTCACAGCCCGATTCACATCTTCTTCTGTAGAGCGTGGAATTAGGGCAATCTGTTGCCCAGTCGCTGGAGCATGGTCTTCAAGGTACTTGCCACCTGCAGGGGGTAGGCACTTTCCATTGATGTGGTTCCCTAGAGTTTCCACGTGATTCACATCCGCCCTTCGTTGGCGTAAGGGTCCTTTGGCGTTCCTTCATTCTGATTGCTAAGCACCTGAAACCGGTCTCGGTCGGGGTCCCATTCGTCCCATGTCACTACAGTTTCAAGTTTCTGAAGATATTGTTCAGGAACGATACCGGGAACAATGAACGCCTTTTGACGATGTAGTGGGTAGGGGTTACGGAGGTTCACGCCAAGGACTCCGAGAACGGCCCGAGCGACGTACCACGTTGCTTGACTGTTCCATCCATGAGCGATTTTGATTACGATGCCGAGACCTTCTGGCCAGTCATCGTGTTCTATGGCGATTCCAAGCAGACCATCTGCTCCTTCTTTTGCTAGGACGCGCCCCTCGCCGGCTTTGATGATGGTTGAATCGAGTCGATTGAATCCACCGATAAGATCTGGATGCCGTTGCATTGACTCCCATATCCAGTCGTCATCCTTTTCACGAACCAGAGCTGAAAATAGTAGAGCGAGTTCATTGACTGTGTTTGATACTGTAGGTAAGCCACATCCATCCTTTGCAATTCTTTGTGGCTCCCAATTTGGGTCCCCAATCATTTCTCGAATTTTGTCCATATATTCGGTAAACCATGGAGTATTTGGGAGAGTATAACCTGCACGGTTAGCCCCCCTCAATCGGAGTGCACGAAGGATTGCTGCGTGTTCACCTGAGCAGGTGTGAAACCATCGACGAGGTCTACGGACTTGACGACCGAATTGAATGAGAGGCACATCGAGAGGACATTGCATCAGCCCCCATTCTGATTCAGCGAGTATACTCTGTGCAGCGGCAACATGTTCGGTATCTCCGTTGTGAGATGAACAAGCAATAGCCTTCTGCTCATCGGTCAAAACATCAGCAAGTTCGTCGATGAAGATCTTCATGATAATCGGTTTCATCATTGATCTTCCATAGATGAGGACATTACCTCCAAAGGAATGGATAATTTCGTTACCATGAACCCACGCAACTGCTCCATGAATCGTGTTTTCGGAGACATCTAGTCTACGGAAATCCACTAGAGGTTCCCATTCAACGTCTCGTCCAGTGGGGATTCCTTCGTGATTTTCACCCAAAGGGTTGGAAGGATATACGCCCGAACCGGGCCTACCTGGGGCGACTGAAGATGGCCGATGTTCCTCGCTCATTCTAGGGCCTCCTCAATCAACGGTTGGACCTTTTGCATGAAGGCCTCCATGCTACGAACAACACGAGGCGAATCATGGTTGAAAAAGTCGAACCAACACATAATTCGATCTTCTGGATGAAATCGCTCAAGAATTTGGTTCGCAACTTCCTCTGCGTTTCCTATGACCGCGTTATTGGTTGCGCGTTCGACTTTAGTCGGATCGATTGTCCCATCTAAGGCTGCCCAATAGCAGCGTAGGGCAGCATCAGCCTCCTCTTTGGCTGCCTGTGACCTCTCTTCAGGGGTCAGATTTGGTTCTTCGTTGAGGAAAACCATTACCGTTCGTGGCATCATACTACGTTGCCACTTTCCACCATCTACGTGGTAAGATTCTGCCATTCTTTCATGGGTAGCATCGATAACTTCTGGAGGGGTAATACTGAGATTGAATACTTGCACAGGCATGAATCGATTCGCGAAAGTCTGGATTGTAGGATCATGTGAACCTAGAACGAGGTTTAGTCTGTCACGTGGCCAGTCTGTCGGAATCGTCTTTAGTGTTTCAAAGGCATAGCGTCTCGCGATTGGTATTGAGTCTGGCAGCGTCGGAAGATTGCGTTCTTCCTTCGTTTTTTCTTGGACTTCTTGCCAATCTTCGTCGTTACGGAAGTCATCTCGAGTCAAATTGGTTGTCTCGATGTCATCTGAGGAAATCGATTCACCTTTGAGAAGTCGTAGCATAATTTCCGTCGCCTCTTTGAAGATCTTACTACGAAGTACTGGCCAAGCCGCGGCTTCTACTGGATCTCTTGGAAGAACTCCATAGGGGCGTGCCATGAATTCAAAGCGCCCTGCACTGAATCCAATGTGTACGCGGCGTTTGTCGTCTGCAAGGCCTCGGAGTTGGCATAAGTTGCCGATTCGTTCGGCTGTGGCGATAGGTCCTCCGTTTGCAAGGATACTCAATACGGCGGATCCAACTTCGATTTTCTTAGTTCGTGCAAATGTTGCTCCAGCGAGTTGAAAGAAATCGGTGCAGAGGCCAATTTCACCAGGGAAGTGTGGGACTACTGGATTCAGATTTGTCTTCTGTACTGTGGTTGAAAGATGTGACTGGGCAATCCATGCGACGCTGTAACCTAGACGATCAGCTGCTTCGACCTGATCAAAGTAGTTTCTTAGCATCGTTGCCTCATCAGGCATTGACCCTGCTGCGTCAGGAGTTTGACAGATGGAGAGGAAAACATCGAACTCCATCATCATCTTCACCTCGGCTCTGCACTTGAGGGTTCGCGCTAAATTCAGTCGGAATCCAGTGCATCAACCATGGCGTCCAATCGTGTCCTCAATTGGTTTGGTACTGCCTGCTCGAGGTGAATAAACAATACAACAGCGGCTTGTAGATTTTCGATTTCAAGAGGTATATCTTCTGTTAGATGCCCGATGTCTGCGAGGCCCCAATGAGCGACAATTTGGGTGGGCTCATCCTGTGCGTCCCGACCTATGTCGAGAGATACCTCCAATCGTTCCCTCGCTTCATCCAATCGGTCAAGATGGATTAGCGCATGGCTAGCGAGAGAGAGAGAATGCGCACCTTCCAAGGGTTGCCCCACTTCTTCGAATATCTCTGCAGCGCGGTCAAAGAATCCGAGTGCATCTTCGTGATTTTCCAATGACATCTCGAGTTCGCCAAGATTATGGAGACTATTTGCTGCTCCCAACCCATCGTCAGTATCTGTTTTTGCAGCCAACGAGGAAGCAAAAAATTGCCTCGCACGGGGGAGGTCACCAATAGCGCGATGATGGATGCCTTGTAACTGATCGATGTTGCCAATTAGTCGTTGATTATCGATTGATTCTGCGGCCTCCCTAGCCTCATTTAGGGCGCCTACTAGTCGTGAGTCGAGATTAACTTCTTGTTCAGCAAGGAGCGCCTCTTCGATTCGGCCCAGTGCGTCTTTGAGGATTACACGTGCAATCAGAAATAGCGCCCAAGCTGCTTCTTCGAGTGAATCATCTGCGACTGCACGACGATGCCCTGCCTCTGCTAGTCGCTCACAGAGGGGGAGTTGTTCAAGATCGAGGGCCATTTCGGAGAGAGCAAGAAGGGTTTGGATGGATACTGTATCTTCGATACCGTCACCCTCTGCAACCGCCTGAAGTAGGCTTGCAGCGGCTTCGGGTGTCAGCGTTTCCTCCATTTATTCACCTCTCAAATTCAAATCATCTTCTCAGATTGATCGGAGTCTGCCACCATCGACAGGCAGACTGATTCCTCGAATCCCACCTGACTGTGGGAGGCAGAGGAAGGCGATTGCTGCTGCGGTTTCAGAAGGTTGGATTAGACGGCCTATCGGGACTTGATTTAGCCAATCAGACTGTACATCATCAACACTTTTCCCAGTCCTTTCATGGATGGAATCAGCGAGAGATGCCAATCGATCTGTGTCGGTAAATCCAGGGAGAACGTTGTTGATTGTGATACATTCTGGCAACTCTCGACTCAAGGTCTTCGACCACGAAGCCATGGCCCCACGCAACGTGTTGGATACGCCGATGTTAGGGATTGGCTCCTTGACGCTCGTTGAGATGATATTCACTATTCGCCCCACTCCCGCGTCTTTCATTCCTGGAACGGCCTTTTGGACCAATCTATGACTGGCGTGAAGATGTCTTTTGAATGGAGCCTCGAATTCATCAATATCTGCATTAAGAAGTGGGCCCCCTTTAGGTCCAGCAGCGTTATTCACGAGAATATGGATAGGACCTTCCGCGAGAATATTATCCATCATAACTTCGAGTTCTTCCTCGTTTTCTAGGTCACAGGAGATGGATGTACATCCACTAATATTGGGTGCGGAGCGGCTGATAGCAAATACTTCGGCTCCACATGTGGCAAGCATTTCAGCTGTAGCACGCCCAATTCCCTTTGAAGCACCACATACGAGTGCCCTCATGCCATTGAATGCGTCATTTCTGAATGGTATTTCCATCATTTCACCTCAATCGATGTAGTGAGCATAGGTTTGTTCTTTCAGTTTCTGGTCTACTACTTCAAGAATTTCGGGCGGGGCATTCCTGAAAGTCGGCCAATTGCTCTCCCCTTGTTTCATTCTCATTGATGCCCACTCATTTGACTCCCAAGCCATGAGGGCTTCCTTCATGAGTACACCTGCGAGGACTAATGTCTCGTAACAGAGGTCCTCATACGTCATGCCCCGTTGTACGCCTATTTCTCTTCGCAGGAGTATGTCTCCTGTGTCGATACCGTTGTCACAGAAATGCGTCGTTGATCCAATCGGAATGTCGTGGTAGACCGACCAGGCGGGAGATGCAGAACCTCTGCAGTCAGGCAGGAGTCCAGGGTGACTGTTAATCACCCCTCCCTTAGGGTGATCTAGAATCGGCCCTCTGATTATTCGAGTACCTCCAAAAACAATGAGATCTAGTTCGACCCCCTCGATATGGGGCATCACCTGCTCAGTGTTGTGAATCGGGACATTCACGTGAGGAACATCAATCCCGTTAGTTCTCAGAGTATTGAGTTGATCCTCAATCGTTGGTGCGACAGGATTGCCTTCAATACGCTTCAGAAATTTTTCACGTTCTTCATCACCAATTTCCGATACCTCGCTGATGATAATGGCTGGAATGAATCCCTCGGAGAGAATCTGTCTTAGCATTTCACGGCCATAAGGGTGTTCAGATAGTAGGAGATACGCGAACACTGGCTTCGGCATGGAACCCACTCGTCCATGATTGCCTTTGAACACTTTTCCCATACCGAGCGTTACCTGAATTGAGTATCATGGACATAGTTCGCAAAAGTGCTCGTGCCGGGATTTGAACCCGGGTCGACGGAATGAAAACCCGCCATGATGGACCGAACTACACCACACAAGCGACAGGTTCTCCGACTAACGTACCGTAAAAGAATCAATCGGAAGAAATCGGTTGGTTTTCTGGCTCAGCAAGTCCATTCCACCATCTCAATAGAGGCAAACTTGCAACCCCAATTACGATACCTAATGCAGTGAATGTCCATATGTTGAGTACATCTAGGAGTTCCTCTCCAAACATAACGATTCCAAAGGAAAATACCGAGAATCGTATGCTTCGCCCAATTAGTCCCGCGAAGATGAACATGCGCATGTCCATATTCCCTGCTCCAGCAATCCAGCCGAACACCTTGTATGGAATTGGAGAAATAGCAGCGATGAAAATCCCAGCGACGCCATATCGGGTTGTTAGTGTATCCAACCTTGTCACGTTTCGTTCAGATGCGAATCGTTCAATCAGAGGTCGTCCTGCTCTACCGCCTATCCAGTATCCTACGATTGCTCCGCAGACTGAGGTTAAAGTGGCAACGAGACTGATTAGGAAGGCGCCGAGATAGGAAGTTTCGTTGACAGCCATTGGAATAAGTATTGTTTCAGGCGGAATTGGTTGTATAATCGCCTCCGTGAAAGTGAGTAGCCCTAGGCCAATTAGCCCTAGACTATCTAACCAATCGACCAAGGATGACACGCTGGATGGAAGTTCCATCGAATCGAGCCATCACCCCCTGCGTATCAAACCCGCGTGTTCAAAGTCATATAATCAGCCGTATGTCTCAATAGGGAGTGCTCTCCAGTCAGGTTCATGGTCGGTGCAGCCCGGGTCCTAGATACTGGTGCGTTGCTGAATCTTCCCCCGAATCGTTTGTCTGGCGGTCTAGTGGCGAACAGCCAACGAGAGGAGATAGCACGCGTCGACAAAGATCGCGCTCTTCTAATCGAGGGCCTTCGACTTCATTGGCGAAACCCTTCGGCTGAAGCGCTGCAACGAGCCAAAGAGGCAGCACAGGCGTCCGGAGATATCTCTGGCCTATCTTCAGTTGATCTCGATGTGCTTGCGATTGCTATCGAGCATCGGGCGATTGTAGTCTCCGATGATCATAGGATACAGAATGTGGCAGGTCTCCATGGTGTGGGCTGGCATCCCGTTCTGAATGAGGGGATTAAGGAGCATTGGGAATGGGTCTTGGAATGCAAGGGTTGCAAAAAGCTCCATGCCCCCCCTGAGAATGTGTCTCGATTTCGCCGTACATACGGCACTTGTGACGACTGCGGTTCTAAGCTCAAACTGAAGCGCGGCGGCTCCTGAAAGAGGAATTAGATTTACTCTTCTTCGGAAGATTGTACCTCTTCCTTCACTTCGTCGATGGTTTTCCCTTCGACATCAATTCCCTTGGATGCAGCATCTTCGGCGAGCGCGACGTTTTCAGTACGCCCTCCTCGATCCATGTCCGCTTCAGTGGTAGATTCTCCTCCGCCTTCTGTCAGCCCTCGATTGAATTCGGTTTTCGCCTGACCAAGGGAACGCGCCAGTTTTGGAAGTTGAGTTGGTCCAAAGAGTATGAAGAACAAACCTACGACGATTGCAATCTCAACAGTGCCCGGTGCCATGACCCCCCCACTGGCTCCTACTTGAAAACGGATTCCTGTTGAACGGGCACTTCGTCACGTTTTCTTAACCGCCCGATACGGGCGGGAGGAATGCGAGTTCGGCCCCATCGTGAAGTAACTCATCTTTGCTCACGATTCGACCATCAATCGCTGTTTTCAACCGATCTCCCATCCAACTATCTAGTTGCAATCGTTCGATAACATCGCCAACTGTTGTGCCCTCAATAACAGCCATGACGGTCTCCTTCACTCCTGTTTGGTCCTGTGCTGGTCCGAAGAATCGAAGATGGATTTTCCATGCAAAGACATCCGCCATGTCTGCTCCAATCGTTAGACAGTATTTCACGACTCGGAACAGGTGTTATGACTACCCGGGGTGCAGTAAGGGGCATGAACGAGGTTCTTGGCGTGGAAGACCTCTGGCGCATCTACCCTATGGGAGATTCACAAGTTAAGGCACTTCAAGGCGTATCCTTTTCGATATTTAAGGGAGAGATGGTAGCTATAACAGGCCCTTCTGGCAGTGGTAAGACGACCCTCCTCAACTGTATCTCAACACTCGATACCTATGATCGAGGATGTGTTCGTTTTGGAGGCATCGATTTAGCCACTATGGGGGATGCGGAGCGGACGCGGCTTCGTGGTCGTGAGATGGGTTTTATTTTCCAACAGTACCATTTGCTCCCTGTCCTTACAGCGATAGAGAACGTGGAACTCCCTCTATTGTTGATGGGCGTCGATCATAAGGATGCACGGAAACGAGCTTTGGATACTCTCAATTTGATGGGATTGAAATCTAGGGCGAACCATCGACCTTCGGAACTATCCGGTGGGCAGCAGCAGCGGGTGGCAATTGCCCGAGCAATTGTACATGAGCCACGTGTATTGTTCGCAGATGAACCAACTGGTAATCTCGATTCTGTAACCTCTGGTTCCATTCTGGCCGCTTTGGAGGAACTCAACCGTGTCAAGGGGTTGACGGTTATTCTGGTAACTCATGATGAGGCTGTGTCCTCTCGATGTAGCCGCGTTCTCTCTCTTGCAGATGGCTGCCTTCTCGGGCAGGAGGAGGAGTAACCGGCATGAGCCGTGTCAGTAGTTTAGTACCTTGGTTGCTTGAAGGTCTCGTCGCGGCTGGGTTAGTGGCGTCCCTCTTGATTACACAATCAGGGATATCTTTCTGGCTTCTTGCCATCGGCTTGCACCTAACCCTTCGTGTCGCCATTCACGCGTTATTGTCCCCAAGGATTCGAATGCTGGCAAGTATCGCATTCAGAGATATCACTGTGCGTCGTCGCTCAATTGCCATTGTGTTCTTTGGTCTCATGTTAGGCTCCGGAGTTATCACCAGTTCACTTGCAGTAGGAGACAGTTTCGATGCAACTCTTGAGGATAGATTAGTGTCTAGTCTTGGTCAGACTGATTGGGTAATTGAAGGCACAGATCCAATTACGGGTATGTCAGTAATGATGGATCAAGATCGAATTCAAGAGGCACTTGACGTGATTATGTCTGATTCTCAAATAGATGGTGTGAGTGTTGAGTTACACACTTCTGTCTCCGCTATCCGTTTGGATGGTTCTAAGGTGGATCCAAGTGCAGTATGGCTCGCCCCTAATCTTTCTGCACGTTCTGAAGGTCCTTGGTATGCACCTGAATCAGGTTGGTCTGCTTTGATTGACGCTGATGGGGTAGAGGGTGAGCCTGCCTTCATCAACCAAGCTTTTGCTGATTCGATGGGGCTCGTCATAGGGGATTCCGTCGATATTTCTTGGACAGTGATGTTGGATGAGGAAATAGAACGTCAGAGTCATCAGTTTGAGATTATTGAAATTCTTCCATCGACTGGCCTTGGTTGGCCTGTTGCTGTACAACCTCTCCTGATTACTGATATTGACCGGGCACAAGCGTTACGAAACCTCTCAGGTATCGTCACTCGGGCCGTTGTATCTGGCCAAGGATCAGTCATGGGTGGATATCTCCACGAGGGGGTTGAGCAACTGATTGAGAATGCCTTCTCAACTTCGATGATTGCAGAAGATTCTGGTTTTGTATGGTCTAATGCAGGCCCCGGTGAGACGATGATTCTGACACGTTCAAGTGCGGGTGGGTTGCTGCAATCGGGAGATGTTGGAGGAGTCGATTCCACCTTGAGTGGTATATCATCCGAGGTTCGCAGTAACTCTATTGCAATTCTTCCAATTGGAAATGTCCTTTCAGAGGAGGGTCGTTGGACTGTACTGCCTGGCAAGGAGATTTTAGGCATATATCCTGAGAATACCTTGGAGCCATCAGACGTAGTCATTGTCACGGATGAAGGCATTGTTAACATTGGCATGGATGGTAGTGTTAGCGTTGATTTGGTCGATGGTATTGAGGCGGCCGCATCCTCCAATCATTACTTTGATGGTTCAGTTATCCAGTTTCATGAGCCTACGAACAAAATTTCCACTAGTTATCCAATCACTCCTCCTACAGATGAGCCATTTTCGATGGCCGTATCTGACGCTGTTCATGTCTCCTTCGCTACGAATGGTTCTGCAAATCTCATGCGTTACGATGGTTCAAATTGGATTCCAATTCCAATTGATATCTCTGATTCTGTAGATTTCTCCACTCTGGTAACCGATGGCGAAATTATCGCAGTATTGTTTTCTGGACTCTTCGGATCCCATGTCTGCATGATTGAATGGAATACTACAACCTGCATTGATTCTGGTTTGGCGAATAAAATCGCATTGATTGATGGTCATGTTTTCGTTCATGGTCCTAATGGTGTAGAGGTATGGGATACAGAACAGGGATTATTGCAATTGCCACTAGAAAATGCTTCATTCCTCAGCCTGACTAGTGCAGGAGTTGTCGTCGATGATGGGACACTTCTTGTTCCATCAACCAATCTTTCTTCGTTAATCCCGGGTCCACCCCTGCCTCCTAATTCGGATGGACGATTTGTTCTTGTACACAACGAAACATTACTTTCTTCCACTCCTTTAGGTGTAGTGTCTTCTTCACCTTCTAAATCGGACCGTCCGTTTCTTTTCGATGGACATGAACTTGGCTTAGGTATTCGTATTCCGACCTTATTAGTTGCCGAGGAGGGTGGACTAGAATTTGGAGATGGTGAACTACTTCTGAGGTCAGATTTCATTGCAAATACCTCCACTTATGTCGAGGTCGAAAAGCATCTTACTGAGGATTACTATTCGTTGAATATCAGCGCAGGTTCGGTTGCAATCTCCGAACTTCTTCTGTATGGTTCAGATCTTGAGCCAATCGAATCTGCAATTCTTGGCGTAATTACAATGGAGGCTGCCGAACGAGTCCTTGGATCTGAAGTTCCACGGACCTCAATCCACGTGGACCTCCCACAGGACCCTCTCCTTGCCGCCCAGATAATTGATGCACTCAATGAGTGGGCTGATGCTCGAGCGGATTTATCCACCTCTGACGCCTCCATTGTCGAAGTGAAACGTGAGGCAGTCGAGTCGATTGAAGGTGCTGGCGAGTCGTTCTCTATCCTCTTCTTGACTTTCGGGACCTTCATCATCGCAGCAGGTGCGATGCTTATCGTCAACTTGCAAGTCATTTCTGCTGACGATAGAAAGAGGGATTGGGGTATCTTACGGGCCATCGGAGGTTCGTCAAATGATATTGGTTGGATTATTCGTATCGAGGGGGTAATCCTTTCAGTTCCTGCCTCGGTCTTTGGCTCTTTCTTTGGCCTCGTTGTTGCAGGTCTGATGATGAGTGCTCTAGATGCATTCTTCATAGCAAGCTTCGGCGTAGGTTTCTCCTTCTCATGGGCGTGGTCATCTGTAATTATCGGGTCAACTGTAGGGTTTCTTCTGTCAACTCTTACTCTATCTCTCACTGCGTTGTTTCTCTCTAGGAAGGATGTTCTCTCAAATCTCCGTGATCTCCCTCCCTCGGCTTCATCATCTGGACTGGGGGCGGTCATGTTGTCTCTCATGACCGGTGCTGGTGCTATCGCACTGTGGGGGATGTTTCTGTTGGTGCCCGATACATCAGGTGGCTTAGATCATCTACTCTGGGTATCAGGTGGATGTTTACTTATTCTGACTATTTACCAGCCCCTTAGTTGGGCGTTCACCCGCCTTCTGCCAACAAGGTCTGAATTTCTATCGTCCACTCATACTGGTAAGGAATGGGCAACCATCATCTCATCATCTATCGTCGGTATATTGATGCCTATTTGGGTCTTATTCGACGGCCCAATACGTTCCGGAATGGAGCCGTCTGATCTTTCTTTAATTGTGTCCGGGGCATTCATGGTGATTGGATCTGTAATGCTCGCTGGCTCTTTAGGCCCCATTTTTGTAGGGGCGGCCATTCGTCGTTTGTTTTCGTCCAGGCCTAGATATTCGGCAATGTCCAATCTCGCCCTATCATATCCGCAGGCCCAAGGTGGTCGCACATTGCTCACAATGGGTACTTACAGTGTC
The DNA here is from genome assembly GCA_036124005.1 of Thermoplasmatota archaeon. GTDB lineage: Archaea > Thermoplasmatota > Poseidoniia > Poseidoniales > Thalassarchaeaceae > MGIIb-N2. The sequence goes on along the minus strand of JAZADD010000054.1, from coordinate 1,355 downwards.
GTAGTATTCGCCTTAATCGTCTTATCAGGATACAGTGCTTCGTTTGGAGCATATATAGAGGACATCGGCGAGGATGCGCGTGGCGAATATGACATAGTCATAGTTGGTGCCGGACAAGGGTTAGATATCTCCGTGATGGAGGCGTGGTCTAACCAAGACATGGTTCGTAATGGCATCGAGTCATACTCTCAACTCGAGATTGGTACTGGTATTCTTACGGCCGAAGATGTCGCACCTCGTTATACTCAGGTACGTGGCTTCAATGCCTCGTTTATTGATGGGGGCGCTTTACCCCTGAGCGACTGGGATTCGTCCATAGCTGAGGATCAGAAAGGAGTATGGCTTGCAGTATTATCTGATCCATCTCTCGCTATCGTAGACGCTTCAGTGGCGCAGAAAACATACACCTCACTTGGGAGTATAACTCAAACAGGTCTTGGATTAGGCATTGGTTCTTCCATCGATTTGCGCGACCCACAGCGTTCTATGCTCCATACGGAGGTTCGCATTGTCGGAGTCCTTGACGAAGATGCATCTTTCCTAATGTCCGGTGTTCTTCTTCGCGAGGATTCAGTAGCATCTTTGTTGTCTTCAACAGAGGCCATGGTCTGGGCAGACGTTCAGAATGGCCAGGATTCCAAAATTATTGCAGAGTCATTACAAGGCGAACTCGGAGCGGATGGGGCTACAGTTCTCGTTGTTGAGGAACTCTTTGATCAAATTCGCATCGTCCTTGTATCCTTGCTTGGTCTTGTGCGTGCCTTCCTTGCAATTGGTTTGCTAGTGGGCATTATCGGATTGGCAGTTGTAACAAATCGATCATTGAAGCAGCGGCAAATGCAGATTGGTGTTATGCGTGCCATTGGTTTTCAGCCACGCGAGGTTTTCATGACCTTCGGATTAGAAGTTCTCTGGACAAGCGGGGTAGGTGTAATTTCAGGTGGGGTTGTTGGTTTTCTTCTTCATTGGGTTCTACATAGGATGGTAGTGGCTGATGATGGCGGAGCCTTCGTAGTTCCTGTTCTAGAGTTCGTAATGATTCCTCTATTTGCCATCTTATTCTCTTTGTTTGCAACTGCTCCATCAGTGCTAAGAATTACTCAATTTCCCCCACATACTGTGATGAAGTCTGTGTCCTAACTTCACGTATATCGAAATTCACACAAATAGAACGCTCTAATCAAGAAATTCGGTACTTTTCAAACGCCCTTTTCTATCTTTCTTCCCCAATTGTATAAATAGAGATGATAGTCCTAAGCAGCGCTTGACCAATGGGGGTCATGACCATGAAGAAGACGCTATCGTTGATGATGATTGCACTAATGATTGCAAGCACGCTGTTGTACATCGTGCCT
>JAZADD010000053.1:0-19266 GCA_036124005.1 Thermoplasmatota archaeon | reverse complement strand
TATTGCATCACATGTGACTCAGAAGGGCGAGGCAGCAGAATCTTTCCGTAATGCATGTCGAGAATCTTCACTTCCGATTGATGTTTGGCCGATGGTGCCGATTGAATCGAAACCACGTGCTATCATCGATTCTTTGCTTGGTGCAGGTGCAGGTGGTTCTATGCCACGTGGGGACGTTTCCGATCTTCTTGAATGGGCTCGACCATATTCTGCAAGTGTCAATGTTATCGCTTGCGATCTTCCGACTGGATTTGGCACAGATGTAGTTCTCTCTGCAACTTCAACCGTCACCTTCCATGCTGAAAAAATCGGAATGCGTGATGCTAAAGGTTCGATGATTTCTACCATTGGTTCTCTTCGCGTTGCACCTCTACCATGGCCTGCCGAGGTACTTGATTGCGGCCCAGGGGACGCTTTACGATATCCTCCATTGGACCCGGATGCTAGGAAAGGTGATCGTGGCCGTCTACTAATTGTGGGCGGTGGCCCTTACCATGGCGCCCCCATCCTTTCAGGAGATGCCGCTGCTCGTTCTGGATGCGACCTTGTACATGTGGCAATGCCATCCGAAGCTCGTTCAAGAGCAGAATGGCCACCTCATCTTATTCCAGAATCGATTCCAGACGAGATTAGTCTAACCATCGATTCAGTCGAGCATTTACTTGGGCGCATTCTTTCTGGACGGGGCGTGCAAGCGATGGTTATCGGTCCAGGTTTGGGCCGAGGAGAGGGAGTTGCAAAGGCCGTTGAACGCTTGATTGAGGTTGCAGTCGAAGAATCCGTTCCGGTTGTTATTGATGCGGATGCAATTTCTGTTCTACCTAAGGGAAGATGGCCTGCGGGTATGATTGGAATTATCACTCCCCACTCGCGTGAGGCGGAGGAATGGATTGGCCCAGAACCTGCAACCATTCGCGATGAACTTGATCAGGCCCTAGATCCCGAGGATCGCGTCGTACTTCTCACAGGATCAGTGGATCGTTTGTTTGGACCATTGGGACGTGGTGCTTTGGGAACAGGAGGGCATCCAAGAATGGCTGTTGGTGGAACCGGAGATCTTCTTGCAGGGATTTGTGGGGGCCTCCTTGCTCAAGGCATGGCTCCTTGGCCAGCTGCGCGCCTCGCCTCAGCACTTCTCCGTGAAGCAGGTGCTGCCACTGCTCTAGAGCGGGGGCCGGGTCTCGTTGCAGGAGATGTCCCTCCACATATTGCCTCAACTCTGGCTAATTGGATTTGATTGCTCTTCGATTCCTCTTTCTTTTTGTGATAAGTCCCCGTCCTTTGCACATGGCGCTCACTCCAAGACAGTGGGTAGGTATCGCAGCGCTAATCTCTCTCATTCTTGTCCCTCTCTTCTACTATTTCTGGAGGTTCTGGGATCGTCCAAGTGTTGCAGCCAAGGAGGAGATGAACCGTCGAAAGAAGGAGCATGAAGTCCGTTTAGCCTTCGAGATGGAGGAGATGAAACTCCGTGAAGAGGAAGCCCGTCAAGCGGCACTTGAGATTCAGATGCGTCGAAGAAAGGGACCTGAACCAGTGGCTACATCCACTGTTTCTGCCGCCTTTGGCCAATTAGGGGTAAGTACCGAATTACCGGCATCTGTAGGTGATCTTGATTCAGGAATAGTGGATCAACCCGAGGAGTCGTTATCGATTAAGATGCCAGAGGATGCTAATCTTCCACAGATAGAAGCCATGTTGGATTCTCTTCCTGAAGTCGAAGAAGAATTTACCCTGCCTGAACTAGGACCAATCGCCATTGAGATGCCGAAGGATTCCCTTCCAGTTGTGGAAGAAGTGAAGTCCCTAGCAGTTGAGCCTGCACCCGAACTCGACCCTTGGGACGGCACAGATTGGTGAATAGATGCTTGACTACTCCTGGAGCCGCCTGTTCCGTGAGATGGTTCGATTTGGAGTCGTTGGAGCTTTCAACGTACTAGTATGTCTAATCCTGTACGAGATTTTCGTCTATCTCGATCCATGGCCAGCCTATACTCTTGGTTTCGCCTTCTGGCTTTCTGAAGGTCTCAGTTGTATTGTTGCACACTATCTTCACCGGCGGGTAACGTTCCGGTCTTCAAGTCCCTATGCACGTAGCCTAACGTTGACATTAATCATCTACGGGGCCTCGATTACGATTGCAAGCTATTTCCATCATTTCATTGCTGAAGTTTGGGATAGTGGAGATCTAAATCCGCTTCTTGTTGAGTATGGATCGTGGTACATCAACACAGCACTAGTCGGTGTGATTGCTTTCCTTGCGCTACGCTTCATCGCATTCCCGCTTAGTGACGATGTAACCGATGAGAGCGAATAATCACTCGTCGTCTTCGCGTCCGCCGCGCATCCAAGCTGCTGCAGCAAGTCCACCAAGTCCAACGACTGCACCGAATCCAGGTGTTTCCTCTTCATCACCACTACCGGTATCGAGGATTTCCTCTGCTTCGGTCTGGTTTAGGATTGGGAAGGTGACTGTGCTGTTATGATTCGCAGGCTTCTCTGTATCTGAATTACAATTTGCTTCCTGAGGAGGCGTGGTATCGCTGTGGCAAGGGTGAGTGTAATACAGACGGAATTCTGCAGGTTGCCCTGCGAAGATGAAGTTCCCTTGCTGTCCTTGTCCAGCCCAAGTAATTTTGATTCCAGGATTGTCATCAGTTCTATTCCAAGGTACTAAATCAGGAGTTACGGGAATAACCCAATCAATCATGATGCTCTCACCTTCTCCTGCGTTAAATTCTTGAGTAACAGCTGCGACAGAGCCTCTCATTAAGCTAACATTCAGATTTTCACATTGGCCTTGGCAATTTGCATCTCCAGTGATATCAAGAGCGAGATGAACCTCGATATTGTCTCCTTCTTTGAGTGCAAATGTATCCTGAAGAACCGGATCCATTCTACAATGCCAATCGATTTGGAGAACACTACTTCCCGAACCGGTCTTCTCTCCGTAGCCGTTGTTTGCGTTGTCTGCATCTGTGTTGTTGAAGTGACCCCAGCAAGGTTCAGCATTTGGCCTTCCAAAGATGTTGAAAGTGTTGTTTTCTGCAGTTGGTTGTTCAGTATTCACAGCACCCTGCATGACCGTTACATCGCCACCAGCTGTAACGATTGAGGAGGTCAACATCAGTAGTGCGAGAGAAAGAGCAGCAGGAACGAGAGTCGTTCGGCGCATGTGAATCCCTCTAAGCCGTTCGGTTTGAGGCTTTCTTCAAATTGTTAGTCGAATCGCTGGAATCCGAATCGACTACCTTGCTCGCCTCTTCGTGCGATATTTAGTGCCTCACCGAGTATGTCGGCTGATACATTCGCCTGCTGAAGTCGTTCTGATCCTACTCCAGTGATGATTGCCATGACTTTGATTGTATCACCAAATTCAGGTGCCTGACGAGCACCGAAGATGACGTGTGCTTCAGAAGAGAGCCGATTTGTCATGAGTTCACAGACTTGATTCGCCTGTTCAAGAGTCATATGTGCTCCACCTGTAACATGAATTAATGCTCCAGTTGCTCCATCGATTGAGATGTCAAGTAGTGGGTGATTGAGCGATTCGTGGACGACTTCTTCGGGTCCTCGATCGCTTTCACCGTAAAGCATCATTGTAACACCACCATTCTTCATGATGGTTCGAACATCAGCGAAATCGAGATTGATTAGGCTCGGGAGAGTAATTGTCTCGACAATACCCTTGACAATTTCAGCAATAAGTTGGTCCATTATACTGAACGCCTCATCAAGAGGTAGATTTGGTACGTAGTGGAGAAGACGATTGTTGTCGAGAACAAGAACAGCGTCTGCTTGGTTACGCAAGTTTGCGAGTCCTTCGAGCGCCCTCTTCATGCGTTGTCGCCGCTCAACCTGGAAGGGAGTGGTAACGATTCCTACGACGAGTGCCCCGTTGCGTTTCGCTTCCTCAGCTACAACTGGAGCGATACCGGTTCCGGTACCTCCTCCAAGTCCAGCCGTGATGAATACGAGATCAGCGCCTTGGACAATCTTCCCGATGACGTCTCGTCCAGCTTCAGCACAGCGGCGTCCCATTTCGGGATTGCCACCTGCTCCAAGGCCACGAGTAATGTGACGACCAACGAGAAGTTTCTGCATTGCACGCGTATGATCGAGATGTTGCTTGTCAGTATTGATTGCGACAGTGGTTGCACCTTCGACACCAAGGTGCACAATTCGATTCATCGTATTGTTCCCTGAACCCCCACATCCACAGATGAGAATCCTCGGATTGGGGACACCAAATCCAGCGAGTTCCTCGTCCATTAGAGCCGTTGGGAGTCCTTGTCCACCACTCACACCGAGGTCGCGCGTGACTGCCTCAATGATGTCACCGTAGGGTGCATCTGCTGTAGTGTCCATGTCGATTCCCATCCGGAGGAACTCGCCCTCCGGAATGAGTGACGACTCCGAACCATACTTGAACTTGAGTGGTCGGAGATACCAATATAGTGACTTTTTCAACCCGTTTCTTCACATCCGATACAGCGGAAACGGATATGAAGCCCATCATGCTCGCCAAAAACATCCGAGCTTAGCTCAGTTGGCTAGAGCACCTGACTGTAGACGAATACCACGGCAACAGGCAGCCATCAGGGGGTCCCCGGTTCAAGTCCGGGAGCTCGGACCACAATTCATCAAAGGGAACACAGACCGGTACCTATGGAACCGACCGAGCCGTGGAGTTTCCCTCAAAGCGGTGTCGAAATCAAAAATCGGACTATTTTAGCTGCATTAACAAACAAACAATCGCATGAGGATGGAACCCTGTCATCTGAGGAAATCAGATTTTTAGTTCGTCGAGCGGAAGGCGGTTTTGGTATTGTGACCACAGCCGCTTCTCATGTAATGGAAAATGGCCAAGGTTGGCCTGGAGAAATGGGCGTTTGGGGCGATCATCAGATTCCAGGATTAACTCGATTAGCCGATGAACTTCGAAATCAGGGTGCTTTGAGCCTCGTTCAAATCTTCCATGGAGGGATGCGTGCACCTGCAGATCTAATTGGTTCCATTCCTATCTCTGCTAGCATAAATCATGAGCCAAAGGCGGGGAATATCCCATCTCGAGAAATGACTAGTGTCGAAATCGAAGAGACAATTGAGGCATTTGCGGTTGCAGCTGAACGTTGCTATAAGGCCGGTATGGATGGAGTTGAGATTCATGGTGCCCATGGTTATCTCATAGCTCAGTTTCTTGGAACTAAGACAAATCGTAGAGATGACGAATGGGGTGGAGATCTCACTGGACGTTCTCGTTTCCTCATGCGCATCATCAAAGCAGTTCGTATTCGAACAAGTCCTGAATTTCTTGTTGTGGTTCGAATATCACCTGAGATTGCTGATTTAGGCATTCAAATCGATGATAGTTTAGAATTAGCGCGTCGATTATCTGATACTGAAATTGATGCTCTACACATTTCTTGCTGGGACGTATTCAAGGGTTCAGAAGGAGACCTCACAGATTCAAGAACACTTACACGCCGCTTTCGTGAAGTTATTCCAGACGATTTACCACTCATTTCGACTGGAAGTATTTGGACAGGTGCAGATGTACGATTTGTGATGGATGAGGGAGCAGATCTTGTCGGCGTTGGCAAGGTAGGGATTGCTCATCCTGATTGGCCATTAGGGCTCAAGGATCCAAATTTCGAACCAATCCCACCTCCATTTACAGTCGACCATCTTGCATCAGTAGATTTGAGTCCGATTTTTGTTGAGTATATGCACCGCTACAGAGGCTTTGTCGTGGGCGGTCGACCTGCTGATGATTGAGTTTTACAGTTTTCATTTAGCGAGGAGATTATGGGGCCAGTCCTAAAATTCAATTCAATGGCAACATTACCTCCAGCAGGAGATGCAACTCCTGAACAAGAACTCGTACGTTGGTCTATACTTGTGGCTTTGAGCCTCATTGCATTAGCAGTTGGATATCTGGTAACATCCCCACGCTATCGATTTCTTTCAGAAAAAATCACTCCTAGGATGCTTCTCTTGGCTCCCAGAGCTGGAATGTTCGTGGGGATATCTACGATATTGATTTCTGTTGGTCTTGCTCCGTTTTCTAATGATGTATATTCTGGTGTCATCTGCCCATGTCATTGGACTGAGAGTTTCCATGAACAATATACTACAATGAGTATTCTGGTGGCCTATTCTCCAATGAAGTATGTCATTTGGATTGGTTTCAACACCGTTGCATTCCTAGCTATGATTACCGCATTCATTGGGATTCATCGTTGGTGGAATAATCCAGTATTCAATTCTACAGGTCGAAAGGCAGTGCTCTCAATCTGGCTTGTCTTAATGTTCATGCTAGCATTCTCAATTTCTGCAGATTTGATGTTCTCTCGTCATTTCGATCGCCCTCTCCATATTACACTAGGGTATGCATTCTTTGTGTCTACTGCACTAGGTGCGTTATTTGGACATCCACTAGTTCGATGGGAGACCATTTCTCGTCGAGAGAAGAGTCTTCCAATTTCAGAAATTGGACAGCGTTGGTCACTGATTGCAATGTCAATTTGTTTCTTCCTATCGTTATGGTATCTCGATTTGTATGAATTGAGGATTGTGTCACCAACAATCTTCCCGAATAAGACAGAAGGGATTTTGGCGTTTAGTGAGCACCTTCTGATAAGCTCTCAACTCATTTGGATGGGTTCTCTATCTCACGTGTTCCTCGCCGGTTCAGATGAAGAGGAATGAAATTTAGTGGCTGACAAGCCATTTCGCTAGTTGGCGATAATCGAGTTCCGCCTCCATACTGATGCCTAGTTCATTGAACAACTCGTGTACTTCACCGACATTGATTGGGTCGTCACCAATTTCGGTAAGAATTCGGAATAATTCTGCAGCAGAAATAGTTCCTGAATCCTCTGGATCAAAGACACGGAATGCGTCCAAAATTTCTTCCTCAGCTTCTGTCAAGGATTCAGCGTATTCCTGCATCTGAGTGTCATCTTCCGGAATGATTCGAATTCGGGATAGTGGGACATCATCTTCTACATCTCCATCATCATAGTCGATGCGCATTGTGTGATCTGGATGAATTGCTCCGATGTGCCCTGGAAAGTAGTATCCGTGCGCTTTCCAGTTAGCGAATACACGATCTCCAATATCGAACTGAGGTGCGTGAAAGATTCGACTTTGGTCCACTTTGAGTTCAGCATCTCCATCATCGTACTGGATATCGTAAGTACCATCCGAGTTGATGTCTGCGATGGTCCCCATGTAGAATGCCCCTGCATTTCGCCAGTTTCCGAGGATTCGATCACCTTCCGAAAAGAGAGGCACAGCAGGTCGAATTGTCCCAGGTGAATCACCGATTACGACACCGTATTTCGTTTCAACGCGACTTGATTTTGGGACTGTAACATCATATGTACCATCGTCATTGACAGCAATCACTTGGCATGAATCCAACCAGCGATTGTTCGTGGGGCTGTAGTAGTCAACAGCCTCTCCAACTGATAGAGCAGCCATTTCGGGAGGGACTAACTCAGCGGGAGCCTTGACTGGGGGCTCACTATTGACGACACCAAGCCGATCCAGTGCCGTAAGAACTGCATTAGTAACTGCTTCGACATCATTGTTGATGACTGTGTGATGAATGTCTCCAGACATCGCGGAATCGGTAAAATCGATTCCAGAGTTGCTTGTGGATTGTGAATTGCCGCTAGAATTTGCCGAATTAGATTGCGCCGACCCACAGAATGGGCATAGATTCCAGTCTTCCATCACTTCCTTACCACAATCTCGGCAGTAGGGCATCAGTTCAAGGCCACAGTCTTTGACATAATGACTCTTCGCCTTTACACAATTACAATGCACAACAATCGAAATTGTGTATATTCTCCCTCTGGTTTATCTCAGGCCTTCTTCTTCTTGTTCATCCTTGCTAGCTTTGGATTATACGTCATTGATTTGTTTAGTTTTCCAGTAAGGTATGCATCATTCTGTCCGGTAACCTTGACTGTCCAAAGACAATTGGCAAAGAACTCTCTTTGTTGATCCGAGTTTTGATATTTGAATGGTTCAACTTCCACCTCAATCCATATTGTCTCTTCTCCTGTTTCTGGGTCAAGGAGCCAACCTCCTCGATTTCCAGTTTCCATCTCAGGATGAATCAGAACAAGTGATCCGATAGGATATGGATCTGGGCCTTTTACATTGACGATATATCCACTTTCGTATGTGATTCCCTTTGTGACCTTCTTTTCGATGATATGCACATCTGCAGTCCTTCCCTTTTTCAATCCCGGAATCATTCGTTGCTTCTTTTTATTGACACTATTCACACCAAATCCTCGCTTATTAACCCAATTTGCTTTGCATCGAGAAGTAGAGATTGGCATAGGAGGGCCGATTAGCACTTCATTGTGCGTTGTGGTGATTAGACCAGATAGTAGGTGGTAATCTGTGGTTGTAAGAACAATCTTACTACCATCTCTAGGGGCAAGGCCACTACTTCGAGCAACATCTTCCCAAGATTGGAAGGAGGATAGGTTTAGTTCGGTATACACATCTGGTACGATACGTGAACGTACACGTACAATCCGACTCATTCCGATTCCTCCTCAGTTGAATAATCGAATGAACCCCCTAGTGCCATGAATACGTGTTCGAGATGTGGCCCAGGCCTAGAACGACGGTATGGAGGATGTTTATGTTGGCTGGTAAGCGTGTTCCCACGACCTCCCCAGATTACCGATCGAGGCCAATCTTTCAGACCGTCCTCATTCAATGAAGCAATGGCAGCAAGACCTTGCAGGGCACCAAAGATAGCGGAGGATGTTACAATTGAACCGAAGGGGACCTCTCCGTCCTCTTGGCAACTACGAATGGAATGATTGTGGATTATTCCTTCACCATACCGACATATCATACACAAATCCCCTGGTGGGATTACATCCAATTGACCTTGGAACCCCCCCGCTCCCGCGTTAATTAGAGGGATATCTAATGCGGCAGCTATGCCACTGAGGATGCCCCTTGCATGAAGATTATCAACGCAAGAAACGAGAACATCACTGCTTTTGAGAGTTGAATTAAGATCTAGAATTTCTTCGTTCCCAAAGTCCAACAGATCAAAATCATCTTCGTATTCAGAAAGATCAGAAGAATCCTCCATCGTAAAGATGGCATGAAGGTCAGGAAGACCAATCATCGAAGAGGACCCGGTAGCAATACATGATGGCGCGAATTCTTGCATTCTTTCTGCTGCAACAGGAGCCTTTGGTCGCCCCAAGTCCTTCTCTGAATACAGGATTTGACGATTCAAATTGTGCATCTCTACTTCTTGATCCGGATCTACAATGGTCATTGAGAATGCTTCATTTTCTAGTCCTCTGCCGATGGTGTCTATCGCCCAAGATCCAAGGGCGCCCGCACCGACAATCATGATGTGTGAACTTTCTCGAATTTCAGTCTGGATTGGGATTGTCAATCGGATATTGGCAGGTTCTACTGCTCCAAAGAGCCCCCTATCTTCCAACTCTACACGATCGAGAAGTGAGCGTACGAGATCATCATCCTCATCCAATCGAACCAGCAGTGCGACGTGTTCACCATCTTCGATTCGTTCGCTTGTGCGTGAATTTTGGATTACACCATCCATTACTGCTTGATGTGAATCGAGAGGATTTTCATTCAGATTAAGGCTAGTTGGATCAACCCTCATTCTAACCTGGATTGTACTCTTTACAATCTCCATTCTTCGGATGCATCTAGTGGTTCGAAGTACTTCTTGAAGGATGCATCCTGCAAGGATCGTTTCGATACCAGGCCTCTGGATATGACTCGGCATCCCCGTCTCGAAATCCGTTGGTCGATGACCTAGGTGAAATCCATTCTGAGCGATATCATAGTGAATCTGATTTTCACCTATTGGTTCATTTCCATGCTTGATGATAACGACATCAGCGATTTCAGGGTCAACTCCAATGTTCTCAATGCCCATTAACTGAGCCATTGTCCGAATTCGGTTGAGTAATGTCTGAGGTCCACCCACGAATGCGATCCGAAGTTGTTTCACTCTGTCTTGATACACCAATCCTTCTTGTCGAGAGGTGCGTCTCAAGCTTCCACCGCCTGATTAGCATATTGATTCATGATTGAGACGATATTCTTGAGATTGATACCCGATTGCAGGTAGTCCTTCGGTGCCTTCTTCGTACCGAATGCTAGGATAAAACCTGCTTCGTGAGCAAACCAATCCTCTGGGAACTTATTGTGAACCTCTGTGAGATTTAGACCGAGCAACTGCGCCTTCTTTGTCAAGCGTACGCAATGCCCATGCTGCGATTCATGAACAAGGATTAGAGCGCCCCGCTTCTCCAGTTCCCGTACGTTGTACCGACTTTCTCCCTTGATGATTGCAACCGCTCCATCGACTGGGATCTTCTTACTCAGTAGACGGTTCTTCTCTCGCCTTTCCGCCATGATTGCACGCCCAAGAACTTGTTCTAGCGCACGCTGAACCATCTCACGATCATCTAGGCCAACCGCTCTCCAGTTGGTTACGAGGTCAGCTAAGACAACACGATCCTTGACCTTCTTTCCACTATCAGTCAGATTCAACTGATTAGCCCAAGGGCGAAGTGCCTTGACCATCTTCCGCCTCTTTCGATTCTCATTCAGTACCTCAAGTAGAGCTCCAAAAGCGGAACCAGTCTTCAATCCCTTGACAACACACGGCCCATTCATCATATCTACAGCCAAAACATTGGATTCATCTGCAACTTGGTCAGATGGGTGAAACTCCAATTGAGCATCAGGATTTAGGAGAAGCATCAACGCTGCACTAAATGCAGCATCGCCGTCTACATATTGATGTGTCCACAAGACAGCATCGGATCCGAGTTCAAGCCATCGATTTACGAGTTCACTAGTGGCTTGCAATACAGCATCTGTATCATTTTCGGGGGTTGTTTGTGAGTTTTCTTGGGTGTTGTTCATCACTTGTTATCGTTTCAACTGCCTTTCTTCCAAACTAGGATTCTAGATTTTGATTATCTCCATCCCTGCTCAAGTATGAGTTCTCCTTTGGTGAATTGGGCATCCATCATTGCCATTTCTCCTAGGCCACGAATGAATTTCCCAAACCGATGACCATGTATCTCTCGAATTGCTCGAGTTATAGCGATTGCATAGGGAATCATCATGATAATGTAACCATTTTCACGTGCATAGGGTCCATTATTTCCGAATGACCAAAGACCACTTTCTAGGTTGCTTGATAGGATGAATTGATTAGAATCATCTAATTTATCAAACTCCTTTCCGATTTCATCTAATAGAAACTCGTTTGCATCTAATGAATTTACAGGTTCGATCAGCGAACGAGCTACATTTTCCAAGTGATGTCGACCATCACTTAACCGCAGATTTGGTAGGTGATTTCCTACTAGGCCTGAATCGATGAAGCGTTTGAAATGTGTTGGATGGATTCCCGCTATTTTCAACATATTACTTATGCTCTGAAAATTACCCTTCTTTTGGAGAATCTGATGGAGATGCAGAATCATCCTCGCTCTACCTTGGTTTTGTTTTGATTTCCTACATTCACAGTACCTTGGTGGGAGGTTAGAATTTTTTTGTCCGTATGCCTCTACAACAACGCTTGGCCATGCATGAATCGCTAACCCAATCAATTTCTTCATTTCATCCAACCGTCTTTTATCACCCCCTGAGATGAGTTGAGTTGCAGTGATTAAATCGTATCTATCACGTACACGATTCTCGATTTTAGCATCACGCTGCCTGTTTTTTCCTATGGATGGGCTGTTAAGATCATAGATTTCACTTATCTCTGTATTGACGTATCCGCAGTTCTCGCAAACAACTTCCTCGGGATTAGTTCGATCCCATTCTTGTGAGCCACACCATTCACAAACAGGTAATTGTTGGGAACTTTGTTGTCTGTTTTCTTGAACTTCTTCTTCTTCTTCTTTTAATCGCTGTAATTGCATTTCACAACTCCGACATTTGTTGAACTCGGGCGGGTTGTCGACATTCAATTTTCTCCAATTTTTTCTGAGATTTCCATCACAGGCTTCATTGTTACACCGGAACCAGTGCCTTTCTGCCTTCGGAACAGTAAATTCATATTTTTCGAAGGCCCCTCTCCAACTCGGTTCTAGTTGGTTAACATCCATCTCAGCTTTGAGCCGGTGCTTGCAATCTTGGCTGCAAGGAACCCCCATCCGAATCAGCCACCTTCTGCAGCATATAATGTCAGAACATGTCCGATGATTTTCCCTTCACGAAGAAGGCGTGCATTGTTTTGGTCCAAGAATTCAACCCATCCGAACCTTTTCAGATCATTCCTCAAATCACCATCTATCTTCTTTTTTACACCGTCCCAATGGTTTGGAAGAGTTACTCCATCATGCTGAAATTTTGTCATTATGTCACCTTCCTTGAAGCGACCTTTCAAACAGGATTCATCCTCAGAATCCCTTAGAGCCTGAATCTTGGCCGCCGCCAAGATACACGAAAACATTCTTCCTTTTGAGAGAGAATTGTGCTTGAGAGAAAGAAGCAGTTCTATACGTCGCAGTTCCACAAGAAGTTCCCTTGTGCATTGAATTGCCGTTGTTTCAGGAATTAGGCCACCTACTGAATCTCTGAATGGGGCTATCGAAGGAATTTGCATTGTAATCATGGCATCAGCCGCGACGATAGCACTTGCTCCTACCCATGTGGATGCAAAGATCCTCCAATTGATTGTTAGTCCATCCTCATCCTCCTCCTTAAGACAACTCAAAATGTGTAGCAATCCAGCAGATAGGTTCTCAATAGAATCAGTACCAATGAGCATCACATATGGATCGAATACTTGGCACTGAGGACCACCTCTGATCTCCCTGATTCCTTTACAAATTTCGGCTTGGATACCTTCCATGTTACTCTTCAACACATCGAAGTCCTCAGGTAATTGTGAGATAGTACAGGTCCCAGTCATGCCATTATCATGGGTATGAATGAATATTGGTTGTATGTATTCAATACGCCCTATCGTGTTAATCTGCTCCAAAAATTTCGTTGCCTTTTTCTTGATTTTCTCTTCGAATCCTTCAGGGTCTTCCTGGTCAAACCTCTCAACTCCAATTGGCATCACAACTCCAAATTTCCCAAGCATTTCAGCTTCTGGCCGCCCCTCTGGTCTCCCCGCGTGAACCGCCCTCACAATAATTCCATGGGGAGTATAATTCCCTTCGTTGTCTAATATTCTGCGCTCCTTCAAGCCACCTTTCGTGCTATGGGCTCCTTGCCTAGTAGGGGAATCAAATCCGGCTTCATTAGGAGATGAGGCTTCACCGAGTCCAATCCCTTGATTGTAATCGTCTCTCATCAGAGAATTCATTTTGATATCGTCCACCATATTTTCGTGAAACTTGGAGTTTTTATCCTTAGGTTGGACATATTTGACCTGTTCATCAGAATCCCTCACAGACGAGAAGATAGAGGCATTGAGATTCTTCAGATTAGAGGGTCTACCAGAGGTGTAATCGTGGTGAACAAATGAGAGGTTTGGAATATTTTTTGTTAATCGACCAACGAAGGTTTCTACCATCATGAGTGTTTTTGTCCCTTGGATTAGAAAGACGATTTGTCGTTCTGGAACTCGAGAAATAATGTGACCAAGAGCATCAAGTAATGTCAAGATCATATTTTCGATTTTCTCATCGATATCTTTTCCCGTAAATGCACGATCAACCATTGGATCGATTCCATCACAACTTTCAACCTCGATATTACTGAGTTGGTCCCTATATGCTTGGATTCGTTCCTTTACTTCCTCACGATCCACAGATCGCTCGTTTGTGAGAAATGTGATTCCTCCGATTTCGTCCCCATCAAAGTGATCAGAAATGAGATTCATCTGTTCTTTGAAAGTCAAGATATTTCGGTCTCGACCCTCAGGGCTGAGAACTCCATCTTTGAGTGGGCCAGCACCAAACTTTGGCCCGGGAAGGGCCATGACTATCTCAAGAGACACGCGTGCGTTACTGTCATAACTCTATATGAAGCGATAGCATTGATTTACCAAGGAAAGTCATCCCTCTCAATTTGAAATTCGGATGATTCAAGGTCGAGTTCCTTATGACGATCAATAGCGTTCTCTTTTGTCCTTACAACTATCCCCATAAGGTCAGATGCAGATAGATCATCAGGAAGTAGAAGGGCAACCTCGTTGAGGTCGATTTCCTCATTGATTGGCACATTGCCAATATGAGCATGAAGAATGTGTGCATAATCATCCCGCGAAGGGCGATCAATGAGTATTTGAATCCCGAATCGTCCCATCCGCATCAAGGCAGGATCAATCAAATCTAGCCGATTAGTTGCAGCAATCAACATCACCCCATCCCTTCGATCCACTCCATCGATTTCGGTCAGCAATTGGTTGACAATTTGTAACATTGAACCTTGACCAGCGCCGATTCGACTTCTGTCGACTCCTAAACTGTCGAACTCATCAAAGAAGAGTACGCATGGTGCCATCTTTCGCGCCTTATCGAAGAGGATTCGAATCGCTTTTTCTGATTCTCCTTGCCACTTTGAGATTATTTCCGGTCCTTTGACAGATAGGAACTGGGCACCTGCAACATTCGCTACTGCTCTAGCTAACATCGTTTTTCCATTACCTGGAGGTCCGTGTAGAATTACACCCGAACCCACAGGAAGCTCCGCTACTTCGTGGAGTTCAGGATTATGTATTGGTGAGAGAAGTTTCCTTCGAAGGATTTCTTTCGCATCTTCATGCCCGACTACGTCAGTAAATGCGGTCTTAGGTACATCGATTTGATGACTTCGTCGAACCGATGGCATCACATTCTGCATTGCCTTCATCATATCTTCTTGTTCAACAAATAGGTGTTCAACATCTAGCATATCCCCTCCCTCTAGTTGGTCCGATCCAAAGTATCGTTCAGCAGCCGTGTATCCAGCTTCACGGCACAGTTGGTCTAAGTCAGATCCAACGAAACCTACACTTTCGCGTGCGATTTCACCTAGATTGACATCTGCTTCAAGCGGCATTGGACGTGTGTGAACACGTAGGATATCATATCGTCCTTCGATATCGGGAACAGGACATTCAATCTCCCGTTCAAAACGCCCTGAACGGCGGATTGCCTTGTCTAGATCATTGATACAGTTTGTTGCCCCAATTACAACAACTTGACCTCTATCCTCCATTCCATCGAGTTCTGTAAGCAATTGAGCAACCACTCGTCCTTCAACAGAGCCGGAACGTAGCTCAGAACGATCAGGTGCGATAGAATCGATTTCATCGATGAAAATTACCGTAGGTGCTTCGCGTTTTGCGCGTTCGAATAAATCTCTAATTCGCTTTTCTGAATCACCAACTATTCCTGACATTAGTTCAGGGCCACTGATTGGGATGAAGTTGCACCCACATTCTCTGGATAACGCCTTCGCAAGCAAGGTCTTCCCAGTCCCTGGCTCCCCATGCAGTAGGATACCCCGAATGGGGGGTCTACCAATTCGTGTGAAAATCTCTGGATGGATTAATGGCATTACGGCAACTTGCTTGAGTGAATCAATTGCTTCATCCAATCCTCCAATGTCTGCGAATGAGACATCACCAGTCTGGGCAAGAGGCCTTTTTGCCGGCCTTCCAGATATTCGTACATCTGTATTTTGATCAATGATTCCTCCATTCCTTGGCCGAATCGATTCAACCTGAAATTCGAGTATTCCCCCATCAGCAGGAAATGTCAGATGATCTCCTTTCTGGACCGTTCTCGAATGGAGGGTTCGCCCAATAATCTGATGAGCATTCTGAGGTGCTTCGCCACCGACACATGCGAGAGTCAAACTTCTCAAATGTGTCATCTGAATGCCTTCAACTTCGACATTGTCTAGAGGTGTTAGCCCAATGTTCAATCGTTCGGTTGCATCAAGGTGTATTGATTTCCGAGCAGCATCTTCTGAAATACGTACCCTGATTCCACTTTCTCGCCGCCCATTTAGATTTGCGATATCTCCATTCTTGAAACCCATCTCAATTGCAGTTGCTGGATGAAGGATACCGATACCCCTATGGGCAAATTGTGCAGGGATTTCTCGGATAGTGAGTGTACTCATGTTTCTTCATCTCCTTCCGTTTTAACTGGGCGTCCCGCGCCCTCGGATTCTAGTTCTAGATGGGGCTTCAGATGATCTTCACACGAACCTCGGTGCCAAGGTAATCGTGTTACTTCCCGCGTTTTTACAAATCCCGAATCCCATTCAGCCCCGACTCGCATATCATCGATGGCCAAACCTGAATGTTTCAAAAGGCCGAAAGCAGCTTGTGCTGCTCCTGTCCAAGCTGTTGTGGTAACTATGGATGCCACCGGACGAGTTCCCGTTTCGGTGCATGAAACACGTTCCGCCCTCCAAGCTTCATCGATCCCATACCTACAGACCATACACACATCGTTGTCCAAAATCTCCACAATCCCAACCATTGCCTCACTTGCACCGTTAATCATAGGAATTTCATTTTGTATACACAGGGTATTGAGCAAGGTTCGCGCTGCTTGGTTATCTAGGCATGCGAACCCAATTTCCATAGAATTCAAAACATCATTCAATTCCACTGAATCAAGAACTGAATCGCTTCCTACTAGGTCCTCTAAACTGAGGTCACCTTCGATATCAAAAGTAGGATACACATGGTGTGTATCGAGTCTATCTACGTGACCATGAATTTCGATTTCGGGTCGTAGTTCTCTCAGTCGTTGTTCAGCGATTACAGCCTTTGGAAGGCCGAGATCAAGCTTAGAGTACAGAACTTGCCGATTGAGATTGTGAATATCAACTGCAAGATCGGAGTCAACGATATGGATCTCTGATTCATCTGCGAGGCCACCCATCATCGCCATCGATGCCCAACTCCCAAGCCCACCTGCGCCAAGAATAACCGTATTCATCTGGATTGATTCAGGAATATCGTGATCTGCACCAATCGGTCGCCCATTACAGTACCGCATCTTTAGTGGACCTACGTCCATTCGAAAATCCGGTTCAGGACGCCAAGGTTCGTGACAATCGTGTTCGACGAAATCCATAATCCCCCCTGGTGTCTCATCCAGAGGGATTCTGATTCTAACTAATGACCCTTCAGAGTCGTCTAGTGCTGTTGCTGTGGGATTCCCAAATGGACTACTGATTCTTTGGATGGCTTCCTCTGGTTCGACCCCCTCCATCCTCAATGTGAGTGTTAACCATCTATCGACGATGGGTTCTGAGCGAATAGCACCAACCCACCGCATAGCGAGATGAGCCGCAGTAGCCGCAAGCATGACGTCAAGGCATCGATCAATCAAGGTAGGCTTTGATTCACCTAATGGAAGGAGAGCATTTGTTTCAACAGCCGCCGCACCACCCCACTGCATTAGGAAAATATCTGCACCCTCAACAGCATCCGGAAATTCAGAGTCTTGGAAGTGAAAGTGTACCCCCTTACCCCGACCCAATTGAACTTCCATTCCTCGGTCAGCCAATTGTTTCACGAGATCAAGGTGATTAATTGACTCCGAAATTCCTAGGCTCCATGAAACAACAGGCGAAACCAAAGAATGTGGGTCAACATCGATTGATACTTGACCCTGGCCAATCTGACAAGCTCCAAGTGCTTCTAGTTGAATCAAACTATGACCAATCATCTTACAGGATCCCGACATTGTGATTTGCATCTTTGCAATACTCGTCTGATTGACAAGCCCCATTTGACGATGAAGCCGATGTATCATTTCAGACACTCCGTGCAGTATCGCTTGGGTTTGGTGAATTCATCACATTTTGTAGATGGTTCAGGAACATGTTCAGACGCGCTCTTCGTTCCTTCCTGAATGAAGTGAAAACCTCGTCGATATTCCCAAGACAAACCGCACAAATCGTTTGAGACCCCGCAACTTCGTAACGATCCCCTCTGAAAACGTTGCAATGTTCAATCTCAGAAGATTCAGGACTGATTACATAGGCCCGAGGAGTCTTACTCGGAAATTCTCGTAGATCAAGAAGAATTTGGTATTGAACCACCGCCGAATCCCGATGAGATCGAACACCGGGTACATTGAGCACCACAGCTCCGGCCTGCCCGCCAGCAAGCCTTAGACTTCGAACCGCTCGGGTTGATGGGTAGTGAATCTGCATCCGTTTCAATTCTTCATCCTTGAGCCCAGGCGTGATATCCATACTACCCGCATCGATGGCTTTGGGCCCAATCCACACAGTCTTAGCTCCCGAATCCTTGGCAATCTGATCACTAACCTCGAATCCCATGTCATCATACACAGCCCATCCTGAACCATCTCGAGGAGCAAGCCCCGATCTCTGTCCACATTGGCGCAGAGTTTCCTGATTCTCAGGAACAATCTCTGCTCGAACGTCTTCGTTGAGTACGGATGCAAATGTGATTGGCTTCGCCCCATGATTGGCAAGATCATCGAGATCAATGTCCACAAGCTCCCAATCATCACCACCGCCCGCAACCCGCTTGGGGCCAACATAGACGGTCTGATTGCCCAGGGCATCCGCCTGACTACGCGTCACAACCTGTCCCATGGAGTCAAAGACATCCACTTGGCCGTCAGCTAGTCCGGCCTTACGCACAGCATCCATCACAGAAGTACCAGGGGGCACTTCAACGCGCACCTTCTGGGTCTGATCGGTCGTGCTTGCTACAGTCAGCTGGATCGTTTGACCCACAGTTCCTTTCTTGTCGTTTTGAATCGTCATGTTTCTCACTCTCCTACGCTTCAACTGCTCCTTCAGGACTCTCGGATCCTAGAGGATCCGTATGCTTCGCTGTTGTATCCTTAGGGTGCCTCTTCGCGTGCGCGAGCTGGCGCTCATGCAGCGATAGTGGGTTCACAGCCTGACGGATGACACGGACCCGGGACTTGCCACGGGTACTCTGTCCCTCTGAGAAGAACAGCTTCCACTCCGTTGGAGTGAGAGTGTCAGCATCAGCCCACATGGGGACCTTGCCACCCTCGGGGGTGGCCAGTACCATCGTCTTGGAGCGGACAACGATGTTGCGCTGCCCCACGGATGGTGGGATAACAATCTGGTTCTGACGGTCGCTTGCAACCTGCCCGGCCTCGCTACCGCTAGCCTTCTTATTCTCTACATTCACCGCATTGCGGTTGTTGTTCGTGTTCTGGGGGATGTTTTCGTTCTGCATCAACCCATAACGGCTAGACTGAATGTCTAGAGAACTAGAATCCTAGAAAATGAACA
>JAZADD010000052.1:0-15434 GCA_036124005.1 Thermoplasmatota archaeon | reverse complement strand
CATTGTTGGATTTACAACCCGAAGGTCCATTCCAGTCTCATCAGCTACCTTCCAAGCAAGTCGTTCGGCCTCTGTCTTTGCACGTGTATAGGGTAGAGTTGCATCCTGATTCCAATCATCCTCCGTCTTTGGTCGACCCTCAGGCAAACTACCAATCGCAGCAACGCTAGATGTGTAGACTATACGCGGAACTCCTGCCTTTGCTGCCGCTCTAAGCAACTCAATACCCCCCTCCGTCGAAGGGCGAACAATTTCGTTCTCCGGATCGCTGGATTTCGTACGGAATACTGCTGCTACAGCAAATAGGCCATCGACATCTGAGAGAATATCGTCCCAAGGAGGATTCTTCATCAAATCAGCAGAACGGATAGAAAGGCGCTCAGAAGCCCCTAGAGAATTTGCTATTTCATGGAGATGATTAGTCCGAGATGGGTCTTCAGCATCACGAACTGTGGCTATAACATCATAGCCATGTTCTAGGAGTTCCTTTGTCAATGCTGTACCTACGTGTCCATTAGCACCAGTAACGACAACTTTCTTCGCCATGTGTGTGAAATATCGCAGGTGTTTATCACGATGTGTGCTGCGTCCATGTCGGGACGACGATGACGCTCCACCTCTATGACACGCGCCGGCGGGAGAAGGTCCCGTTCCAAACCGAAGTCGCAGGCAAGGTACAGATGTATGTCTGTGGCATTACTCCTTACTCCCCCTCCCACCTAGGGCACGCACGCTGCTACATCGCATTCGATTTACTCCATCGCTGGTTGGAGGCTTCCGGCTATGATGTGAACTACGTGCAGAACTTCACCGACATTGATGACAAAATTATCAGGGCAGCTAACGAAGAGGGAGTCGATTTTCTTGAAGTCGCAAACCGAAACATCGCAGACTATTACGAAGTGATGGATGCACTTGGTGTCCTCCGAGCGGATCATTACCCTCGTGTAACTGAACACCTTGAGGGTATTATCTCGATGATTGAAATCCTGATTGAGAAAGAACATGCATACACAGCTGATGATGGAGTATGGTTCTCTGTTGCCTCCGCTCCTGAGAAGTTCGGAACGTTAACTGGCAACACACTCGATGCAGTTCAAGCAGGTGGATCTGGACGTCTTGTCGAATCCGGAAAAAAAGACCATCACGACTTCGCACTATGGAAAGCGGCGAAACCCGATGAGCCGGCATGGGATTCCCCTTGGGGCCCAGGTCGCCCAGGGTGGCATATCGAATGTAGTGCGATGAGCCTACACCACTTCGGGGAGTCCTTTGACATCCATGGTGGAGGCTTCGATCTTCGATTCCCTCACCACGAAGCCGAGATATTCCAATCAGAATGCTGCACTGGTCGAGAGCCTCTCGTTGGCGTATGGATGCACAATGGATTCGTACGAGTCGATGGAGAAAAAATGAGCAAGAGCCTCGGTAACTTCTGGACAGTAAGAGATGCATTCGATAATTTCGACCCACTAGTCCTTCGCTACGCTCTACTAAATGCTCACTATCGAAATCCAATCGATGTAAGCGAACAATTGTTGGAAGATGCGAAGACCAACCAACGACGTCTCGCTGAGGGATATGGTCAGGCTCTCATCGCGAAAGAAGAAGGAGAAGCACTCGAACCTCTGCCTCCACTTCCGACTCCCGATACTGCATCAGATGCCTACCTTCCAAAGAGACTGGGAATAATCGAATCGTTGGCGGAAGAAGCGGCTCGTGCACTCGATGACGACCTCAATAGCCGAATTGCTCTCGCTAAGGTCCAAGCAGGGATTCGTTCGATTGATGAGACACTTGAATCGGATCAAATCGATGAGCACGATACTGCTTCCTTCGCCAAGTATGCTGTTGATTGGATTGAAGAAATAGCAGGTGAAATCCTTGGAGTTCTACCAGAACCTGCGATTGCAAAAGCAATCCGTGACCCTAGATTAGACCCTAAACGAATTGCAGTTAGAGAAGAAGTCGAAGCTCTCCTTGCTCGACGCAGTATTGCCCGTCATGCCAAAGATTGGGCTGCAGCGGATGAGATTCGCGACCGACTCAACGAAATGGGGATTACCGTCAAGGATACTCCCGAAGGTGCTGTCTGGTCAATCAGAGATTGACGATTCTCGCAAAATACGAGTAATCATCAAAACTGAGCCTGTTAGAACCAATATAGCAAGGATAAATATCGCCCAGAACCAAATCTTATCAGTCACTGAAGAAGAAACTGTTTCATCCATCAGATCACTTGGAACATTGTCTTCTACTATTGGCACAATCCACTTCGCAGCGTCTCGACAAGTCCAATCTCCGACCCTTGAGTCATTACCTCTTTCAAAGGAGGTCTCACCAAGAACGAGTGCTTGAGCGACTACTGAATCATCACAATTGCGTCCAGGAAATGTAATCGCGCTACCTACTTCATAACTTGGATCAAGACGGCTTACAGGCCAATCGCCCTCCGCTGCTGACTCACCAACCTCTGCGTGAGGCTGCGTCCAAATGGAATCATTAGGACAATCGCTATTGTAGACAATTTCAGCATCCATTCCATCCTGATCAGGCCAATATTCAACGAAGCAACCTTGCGATTTAGACATCAAAATCAAGATTGCACCACAGCCAAGAACACGGCCATCATCAGCAGAATCTGAATCAGTCACACATTCTTCGATATGAATTCCTTTGCCCCACGTAGTATTGGAAGGATGCTGCTCACCACCATAGGGCCCGAAGGTTGGGAAAATGAGTGGGAGGTCGGCCTCATCTAAGCTAGGCCTATCCTCGCCATTATCTTGGTTATCTGTATCATTTGACCCATCGCCGATAGGTGGCGTAGTAGTTGTACCATTCTGCCCATCATCGACGGGAGGTACGATGACATCGACATTAGTACGGTTACCATTCTCATCTAAGGTGATATCATAGTAAGTCGACCACAAATCGACACTGCGGCCATGCTGGAATGTTCCTGACCGATTCAGGACATCGAAGTAGCGGTCATCGCCATAAGTGTACCACGGGTCGAATGGACGAGGCCCAATAGAGAGGTTCTCAAGACAACTCTTCAGACGCCCAGAGATGTCTGCGTATGATGACGACCCTCCAGGAACTCCTTGGAATCGGACATCAATTGTCTTCTGGAAACCAGGTGCTAACATAACTTCGGGGTCATCGGACATCTGCCCCATCAAATCTGCATCACCAAAAACAGCAATTCCTCCAACTGTAACCAATCGAACATCGGGGTCGACAGCCTCGATAAGGTTCCTGTATGGATCGGAGTGGAATGAGTCCACGACTAGCAAATCGGCTGCTAGACCTGCCTTAATTCTGCCAACGTAATCTGTCCAGCCGACCTGATCGATTGCGTTCGTAGTCATCATCTGTGCCATCTCAAAATCTGTAAATCGATCACCTAGGACATTAGTGTCCCACCAATCTGCTATTTTGACCTCATGGAGGACGCTCTTAGCCCCAGATGGATTCCAATCAGGAGATATATGGATGGAAACACCTGCTTCATCCGCTGCAGCAATATCTGCAGTATCCCCATAGAGTAGAAGATTCGACATCGGAGACCATACTAAACTGGCATCTACGGCTGCCATTCGTGAAAATTCGTTAGATGTGAGAGCAGTACCATGGATGACTATCAGCTCATCGATGACAAGATCGTTGTTAACAAGGGCGTCAAACTCTGCCCGTGATGGTTCATCGATTCCTTCTGCTAGGTGAATCATCCAAGCATCCAGATTACCACTAGCCTTCGCATTCTTAATGTGGGATCCGGAGTAATCATCAGGGAACCAAGACCCACCAACACGGGTTTCGATATTGTCCTGTCCAAAATTCGTTTTCTCCAGATTTCTTGCTAGGATAGAAGTGAATGTCTCTTCACTCTCCGATGTAGAGCCCTGAATCGCTGTTGTGCCACCAACGATAGATTTGACTTCAGCGTGTTTCATTGAATCGACCATGAGGCCGCAGCCATCTGAACCGCCATCATTTAATCCGTTCTCGACCTTAGTAATCGCATTCTTGTAATCGTTTACAGTTCTCCATTCGTATCGATTATTCCAACCGTTAGGGTCAACTTCTCGAGCGCCACGACCATGATCCCAAATTGGGATGGCATTGTAGTGAGGATGATTGTGAGCATCAATCAGCCCAGGATAAATTACTCCACCAGTGTGTATACGATTAACACCTGTAGCTACTCCCGGTTCAGGTTCACCATCCCCCCATACGGCTTCGATAATCCCGTTAACGACAAGGACATTGCCCGAAAGAAGAACGCTCGATTGGGACTCCATTGTAACGACTGAACCTGTGAGGACATACGAGCCATTGTGCTCAACTCCCTCCAAAGGCTCACACTCTGCACCTACGCCTGATGTGGGCCGGGGTTCACTGGAACTCCATCCAGGTGTAGGCGGATCAACCTTCTGCAGGGTTGCTCCCTTGGTATCACGAGCGTAAGATGTGTCCCAATCAGAGTCTTCCGCAGCCCAAGTTGCAGATGATACCTCATTACTTGAGGCGTCCATTACCCTGATTGTGCCTCCATCGAAATAGGAGAGTTCCAGCATAGTAGTCGCACGGAAAAACACAAGGCGCGATTGGGCCTCTATCGTGGCGATAGTGAACGTATAGGATTCAGTTACTCCTGCAGTCTCAACCTCAAGAGTCCAACCTTGGGTGTTTATCGCCGACGATTCAGGATTGTGTATCTCCACGAACTGATCGCTCGTGGTGCCTGTTGAGCCGTCACAGTTCCAGTCGACACCATCATAGGTGGCGGTACTAGCCGATACTAGAAATTCAGAAATGTACGCACCCTGAGAACCATTTGCAGTGGTTACACCCGTCATCGGAAGAAGCAAGAGAAGAAGGATGGCGAATCCGGCACGAAGGAAACTGCGACTCTTCACATTACGAGGTTCGCGCACTAAGAACTTGAACCCTATCCCTTGTTACTCACTGTTAGAACAATGCTCCGACAGGGACAAAAGTATGTACTTCACCCTCAATGATATGCAGGGTGAGTCGACAGTCAAGATTGTTGCATCACTCGCAACGGTCCTGTTACTCCTTCTCCCGGGTTGTTTTGGCGAGAATGAGGAAATTGTTGATGGGAATGATTGGGCGAAAGGATTCGCTTACATCGATGATCCAGCCGGATTTACTGGTGAAGATCGTGTACGTCCGTTCAATGTGAGTAACCCAGACCCATCCTTGAATGAAACATGGGGGAACTCATCTTGGGCTGTCTTCGGTAATGCAGAAGGAGGGAATTGTTGTGAACACTACCTTGCAGCAACCGAATGGGGTTGGATTCTGAACTTTGGTGGGGAATATCCCACATGGTCAGAAGACCGAGGTCATACTTGGCAGGAATGGATGCCGCCGGTTGTTCAAGATCTCAATTGTCGAACTCCGAAACTTACCTTACCAGGACAAGAAGGACTTGGTGAAGGAAGCATCGTTCAAACAACTACTGGAGACATCATCGCAATGGGATGGTTTCCTTATCCATCAGCTTCAGGTGGAGATCAGTTCTATGCCTTCTTTTGGGATGCAGATGAAGAAGATTGGACATGGTGCTTCAACCGATTTACTGAGCCATTCTACGACCGCTCCTGGCAAATGGAAATCGTAGGCCCTATCGACGCAAATGCACCATGGGGCTCTGGAGAATGGGCCAGTCTAGTCATCTCAAATTTCTGGCATCAATCTTCCAATCGCGGAGGTCAAATGTCAACGGATGGCCTGAACTACTACTACTTCGAGTTCCCCGATCGTGATGCACAACTCGATACCTACGAAGTTGATTTGACATCTATGGATCTGCCTGTATCATGGGACTACACTAAACCCCACAAAGAAATGCGTGGATTCCCGGTGCCTTCTGGTGGAGCATATTTCCCGAACTTTTTCTCCGATGGAGGAGATGCTTTTCTCGATACTAGCCTAAACTGGTGGAGAGCTACGACTCTAGATGGAAACAGTCTACCTAGCGAATATTGCGCATTCGATTCAAGCTCTCATCTTCACTGTGTTCTACAAACAGGAACGAATTTTCTGCATACAGTATCTGACGATGGTGGAGAAACTTGGACAAATCAGACATACAATCTCAGTGGAGTAGCTGAGGAAATAGAAGAATGGGAATTTCATGCTAATGGTGTCCACGACCTCTTCGTACTCAATGTTCGTTACCAGAGTTCTGCAGGTCCAGATGTAGATATCGCGTGGCATGTACGTGATTACTCAGAAGACCTCTCTCCCGATTCGATGACCTTCATTGGATTAGGTGACCTCGATGCAACATCAGGTGCAGGACAAGACATTAGATTCGACTTTGCAAGCATGACAATCCTCCCTGACGGAGGGGCAGTGATTGCCTACCACGACGCTTCTGATCCTGATCCATTGTTCGGACTTGAGTTGTTTCTTCCACAAGAATACTCAATCAGTCAGTGAATCTGTCAGCAAGTTGGTTAAACAAATCCGAAGCAGAACCTTGCGAACGTGCAGCCAATCTCCGGACAATGAGTTCGGGCGTTGATCGCGCTAACAAACCTCGCTTCGGTGTACGATCGACAATCAATTCCAGATTCTCATCTAATCCTCTTGCCTCAATACCATCAATCCTCAAATTAGCCCCTGAACGTGATTGAATCTGGTCCCCGATGTGAGTAACGAGGACAACGGAACTCGAAGGATTAGACATTGCAGCTTCCAGAAGGCCTGAGAGTATTCGTGCAGCTGCACCTGGTTCAGTAATCGCTTCTAACTCATCTGCTAGAACCAATTTGACAGAAGGCGATGTGAAAACGTCGGCAAGGCGAATCAAAGTTCTCTCAAGAGCGCCGGCTGACTGAGTGCCACTTACCTTAGCAAGCATGTGGAGTTCATCCACTAGAGAAACACGACCATTAGCAGCAGGGATTGGCAAACCGGCATGTGCAAGAAGAACACACATTGCCACTGTTTCCAACAAAGTCGTCTTTCCACCCGAGTTCGCCCCAGTCAATAGTGCAAGACGATCTGAGTCGCCTTCGGCTGCAACTGAACCCAATCCATAGGTGATAGGAGTCGGATCGACATCAAGGAGAAGATGTCGTGCTTCATCGAGACGGAAGCCCGATCCTTCCGATACTATCTCTGGCATTACACACCGATTAGTTATCGCCCAACGGGCGACTGCCATCCACATCTCAATCTCTGTCAAACCGAGAATGGCAAGACGGCACCCTTCGAAAAGCCGAGAGGCTTCTCGCGAATTTCGAATCAAATCCTCCCCTTTCGCAGCAATAATTGCAGCGTCTAGAGCCGACTCGATGTCTTCTACAGCTCGACGGCGAACAACAAACGGGTAATCTGAATCGACCCAATCATGAGGGATTTTGAGTGAGACATCATTGAGATATGTACCCAATTTGTTACGCCCATCTTGTACAGCCTGCTCAATCCCAGTAGCGACTGCTGCTTGTATACGCCGGTTCAAACCGTCTGCATCCGCATAGAAACTCAATACTTCCTCGCCATCAAGAGAAAGATTTGCATCTGAAGTTGAGGCAACAATCGCATCATTGACAGACCCTTCAATTGTCTTAATTTCAGCCCACAGGCCATCCTTGATTGCTTCAAGAGAGGATAGGTCCCCTCCTTCTGAACCAAGAGCATCAATGAGTTCTCTTAATCCGTTCAAGGGCTCAACTAGAGCAAGTATGGAATCGGAAAGAGAATGAGCACCCCAATCGAACGAAGAAATCGAAACAATAGACTCAATGGAGGAGCGATTCTCATGAAACCATTCAATGCTAATCTCTGGAACCGCTTGGTCGATTCTGGTAATCGACGGTAGTGCTATCCAACCTGGAGGCGGATCACGTGGACCTCCTTCTCCAATCCAAGTAACTGTGTTGAACACGGCATAGTCCTTCCACGTCTCTTTTGTATCCCGGACAATGATACGACAGCGAGATTCTAGACCTTCGACACTATTCGCTACCTCTTGACTTGGAACAACGACTACCCTATCCAAGCGTCCATTGCCACGCTGAATACGATTTAACCCAGCCGTCAAATTCTGCCACTCTTCTGATTTCGTGGAATGTTTCAGAATGAAATCCATTGCTTCCTCAATTCGTAATCTGTTAGCGACAATCTGTTGACGCTCCGTGCGAGGATGTGGACCTAAGAGTTGGATACGTTCCTTCGCTGCAGAGTTTGATGCACCTTCAGCAATCGATTCTAGAATTCTTCGATGAAGTGCTTCACCTTCGCCAGAACGGCAGATATCCGGATCAGAACCCCGGGCTGCTTTGATTAGCCGAATCGCACGATTCGCCGAGAGCCCTTCTACAGCGGTCAAACTCGCAACATCTCCCCTATCCAATGCCTCGATTACTGCATCCTCAGAACCAAGGGTTCGACTCAAACGATCTGCCAAGGAGGAGCCAACACCTGGAATGTCCTGTAGCGCAAGCATCGACGAACATCGATGTTCGGGAGTTATTGAGAACATCGGTCACGATACCGATACTAAGTAAGAAATTTCGAACTCGCCATCAAGGGAGAATACGTCGCCCGCTCCCGATACAGTCGCACCTGGCTCCACACGATGGAATGCTGCAGATGATGCACGAACTTCTGAGGCAACATGAGATTGATCTTCATCTGACATCTCTGGCGCATTGGATGGTAACCATACCTCTAATCCGATTGTAGCGTTGATATCTAAATCGAGGTCTTTTCTCTTCGACTGAATACGCCGTATGATGTCTCGTGCTAGTCCCTTTGATAGCAATGCATCCGTCAGAGCCATGTCCATCACAATACTAACATCCATGTCACCATCAGGGCCGTCAAATTGAATTGTTGAAGCAGCAAAACCCTCTTTCTCAACACGGCGAATTTCCACATCTTCCGCTGTAATTTCATATCCGGCAAGAGCACCAAGGCCCGCTTCAATCTCAAGCAAGAAGGATTCAGCGTCTACCTTGCTTAGTTCTTCAAGAACTGCTGGTAAATCCTGCCGGCACTTACGACCAAGAGGCTTGCGATTCGGTGCAAGTTCGATACGCTGGAAACGATCGAGGTCCTCCTCTACAGCTAAGGATTCAACGTTCAGTTCCTCTGCGAGGATGTCATGAAACTCGCTGATGTCAGGCCCTCCAACAATCCATCCAGCCTGACAAGGTAGACGCTGGCGACGATCAGCATCGATACGAATTCGGCGACCCGTCTCTGCTAAGGAACGTACCAATGCCATCTTAGCTTCAAGAACCATATCAATAGGTGGCAATTCATCTTCGCCCTCAAGGGGTCCGCCACTACGGATTGGCCAATCTGCAAGGTGTACTGAAGTTCCACCTGTTAAGTTTCGATGAATCTCATCAGAAATGAATGGGGCTACTGGAGCCATTAGACGAGTAACAATAGTCAAAATCTCATGTAGAGTATGCTCACAAGCACGTGCGTCTGTAGATTTCGTATCTTCCCAAAGCCTGCGACGAGAACGACGAATGTACCAGTTTGAAAGGTCGTTCACAACAAATTCCTCAAGATCACGACAGGCTTTGTGGAACTCCCAATCCTCAAACTGACGATGGTAAGTATAGGCAACTTGTGATAGACGGCTTAGCACCCAACGATCCAATGGTGACCTATCCTCAACAGGGATGTATGTCTCTGGATCATCAGGATCGAAACCGTCATCCTCAGCATAATCAGCATAGAAACGATAGCAATTCCAGAGAGTCAAGAACATCTTTGCATATGTCTCGCGCACACCATTTGGATCGAACTTCAATGGATTCCATGGTGCACCAGCAGTGACCATGTACCAACGGGTCGCATCAGCGCCCTCTCGATTGAAATGGTCCCATGGATCCACAATGTTACCACGTGATTTCGACATCTTCTTCCCCTCAGCATCAAGGATAAGACCTAGGCTGAGACAACGCTTGTAACAGATAGAATCGAAGACTGTGGTGGAAACCGCGAGAAGGGTGTAGAACCAACCCCTAGTCTGATCTACGCCTTCGCAAATGTAATCGATAGGGAAGTTGTTCTCGAAGGTCTCAGGATTATCGAAGGGGTGATGCCATTGTGCAAAGGAAGCACAGCCTGAATCAAACCAACAATCCATGACGAATGGTTCACGGTGCATAGGCTCGCCATCATCTCCTAGAAGGATGAAGTCGTCGACAATTGGCCGATGGAGGTCGACATCATTGGGGCAATCAGGATTCTCAATTCCTGCTGCACGAGCCTTCTCAACCTCTTGTTGAAGCTCTGAAATCGACCCAATACACTTCATTTGGCCCGAAGAAGAACGCCATACTGGCAGAGGAGTGCCCCAGTAGCGCTCACGGCTAATGGCCCAATCTTTCACATTACGAAGCCATTCTCCAAATCGGCCTTCCCCTACCCAATCGGGTGCCCATTCAACCTGATTATTGAACTCAAGAAGGCGATCCTTCACAGCAGTCATTCGCACAAACCAAGAATCCATGGCATAGTAGAGAAGTGGGTGATCTGTTCTCCAACAATGAGGGTAATCGTGAGAGTAGGCCTTCTCACGATAGAGGAGGCCGTCATCACTGAGAATCTCAATAATTTCCTCATCACAGTCCTTGACATACCTTGAATCAAGACGCGGATGCGTTCCTACGATGAATCGTCCATCCATATCTACCGTATGTTGTGCGGGTAAGCCTACCTCCATACCGAGATTGTAGTCATCCTCACCATACATCACGGCGGTATGAACTACACCTGTTCCATCGGTAGTCGTGACCCAATCAGCACTGAGAACCGTCCATGCGGTCTCAGATTCTCCACGATCCACAGCGCCTTCGAATAAGGGCTCATAGGAACGGCCAACAAGATCGGAACCAGGGAACTCCTCAATGACCTCGATATGATGGCGCAAAACCTCCTTCATCAAGTCCTTCGCAAGAATGAGTTCTTCGCCAACATTCGCACCACCAGCACCGTCCCAAGAAGAGGCTTCTTCGGACACGCGGACACGGACGTAAGTCACATCCGGCCCAACCGCAAGGCCTACGTTTCCAGGTAATGTCCAAGGAGTAGTGGTCCAAGCGAGGATGCTCGCATCATCGTTGACGAGCCGGAACTTGACATAGACTGAGGGCTCTTCGACTTCCTTGTAACCAAGAGCGACCTCATGGCTGGAATAAGAAGTTCCAGTTTGTGGACAATATGGGAGAACCTTGTGGCCACGATAAAGAAGGCCTTTGTCGAACATCTGCTTTAGCGCCCACCAACATGATTCCACGAAATCGTTGTGCAGAGTGACATAAGGCTCATCCAAATCAACCCAGAAGGCCATTCTCTCAGTCATCTCACGCCATGCCTGCTCATAGGTCCAGACCGATTTCTGGCACTCCTCATTGAACTCTGCAATACCGAACTCCTCGATTGCCTCGTTACTCATGAGGTCCATACGCTTCTGGACCTCGATTTCTACAGGAAGGCCGTGAGTATCCCAACCGCCCTTTCGCTCGACAAAGTGTCCCTCCATCGCCTTCCAGCGACAAACAAGATCCTTGTAGGTCCGAGCCACGACGTGATGAATACCTGGCTTGCCGTTTGCAGTGGGAGGCCCCTCAAGGAAGATGAAAGGAGTTCCACCACGTCGCGCCTCAACGCTGGCATCGAAGGTCTTCTCCTCAGACCACCGTGCCATCAACGCTTCTTCAAGGGCGACAGGATCCAGTTCACCAGCACGCTTGGGAACGGTCATCGACCTGCGGACCTACAATACTGCCTTCAAACTGATGGCGGAGACGAAAGATAAGGAAAGAAGTGGATAAAGTGGGTAATTTCGGATACGAGCCATGAAGAACCCATGACTGGAACCCATGTCATGAGATCGGAATGGATTGTACTCCTTCTGTTAGCAGGACTGCTTTCAGGATGTCTTTGGGAGACGCCACCCGAAGAGGTAGATGTGACTGAAATACAAAACGAGCATCGTGCTATAACGACAGCTTTGGTGAATAACACAGACGCTGTCCCCGTCACTGCAAATATCCGCATCCTCAATGTTGACGGAGACGTCACCTCTGAGATTGTGTTCGCTGAACCCATGGAAGGCAGGATTGCATGGATTGATTCAGAATGCATTCCTAATTGTGAGAACCTGACTTCGATCGAAAACCTTGGGTCACCTGTCCGAGTTGCAGCAGGAGATCTTGATGGAGATGGAATCAATGAACTAATTGTCTCCGATATTGGCATTTTGTTCCCATCTAATGACCTTGCAGGACGGATTCTACAGATCAATACTACAGGAGAAGTGAGCATCCTCGCGGAGGGCCTTGGTAGAACTGTATGTGCTGAACCTGCTGATCTTGATGCAGATGGAGATTTAGATCTGACACTGTGTGAATTTGGTCACGATGCTGGCAGCGTCGGCTGGTTGGAGCAAGGGGATAGCGGATGGACACATCATGTACTTGATCCTCGACCTGGAGCAATCCATGCAATTCCCGCAGATATCGACGGAGATGGTGACCTTGACATTGTAGCAGCTGTATCTCAAACAGTAGAGCAGTTAATGTTGTACAGAAATGATGGAAATGGAACATTCACCAATGAAATCATTTTCGACGCACAGACCGAGCATCATGGGACTAGTGGCATCGATCTTGTCGATTTGGATAACGATGGAGACCTAGATATTGTTGCAACAAATGGGGACTCAATGGATTGGAATCTTCCAGATGATATCCATCCAAGTGATATTCACGGCCTCTCCATCCTGATTAATGATGGAAACGGATCCTTCACTCGTGAACAGATTGTAGGGGTGTGGGGTGCATACGCAAGCACAATGCACGATGTGAATCAAGATGGTGAACTAGATATCGTTCTAGTATGCATACAAATTCCTCAACAGTTCCCAACGATTGAACGAACTCCACTCCTCATCCTTGAACGGAATGGCACCGATTGGAATCGGATTAATGTCAGCATGGATGAAATCGATCACATGATCACAATTGCATCTACTGGAGAGCATCTCCTAGTGGGGAGTCATGCACCCAGTTCTCCCGAAGGAGGGGTGAATCGCCTCGCCATGTTAACAATCATATCTCCCGAATGATGGCTAAATTAAGACCACATCTTCGTGCGGAACGTTGAATGAGGCAGACGAATAGGAGACACTGAGGACCTCAGATGACGGTCATCGCGCTGCTCCAGATTGACCCCACAGTGGGAGACATCAAAGGCAATGCTGAACGCATATCATTAGCCGCATCTATTGCCCATGAACATGGTGCCACCCTTGCAGTAACACCTGAACTCGCAATGTCAGGATACCCTCCTCGTGACCTTCTAACTCATAGCGGATTTGTCAAACGATGTCTGGAAGAAGTACACGATTTAGACGTGAATCTACCTCTCATCGTAGGATGTCCGATTCCACCCGAAATGGAGCGGACTCGCCCTGGTAACGGTGCAGTTAGGGTGATTCCAGATCGACCAACTCGCGTCGTTACCCAAAAGCAACTCCTTCCAACATACGATGTCTTTGATGAGGAACGTTACTTCCACCCAGATACGAAACCAGGAATCCTGCGAGTAGTAGATGGTCAGAGCATCGGCGTTACCATCTGTGAGGATGCATGGCAGCATACCGGTTTGGTGCCCAACGATTATCCCGTAGACCCGATTGAACAACTTGCTTCATTTTCCATGGAAGGAGAAGCTCTGATACTCACAGTGAACCTCTCCTCCTCGCCCTATCATATCCGCAAACAGGGGACACGGGCAGAAGTTGCAATATCCGCTGCTCGGACACTCAATCATCCATTCCTCCTATGCAATCAGGTCGGCGGTAACGATGACCTCATCTTCGATGGCCGCAGTATTGTTGCTTGGCCAGATGGAGAAATCGTACAGGCTCCAGCTTGGACCGAGGGGGTGATGCTCATCGATATCGATGCACGAACCGCTCGATTCATCAAAATAGATGGACAGGATACCATTAAACTCCAGATTTGTACACCTCCATTGGAGTTACCAAACCGAGAGGAGGATCTCCTAGAAGCTGTAACAATCGGCCTACGTGATTACTGCACAAAGTCCGGACTCTCTTCGGTTGTCCTTGGCATGAGCGGTGGAATCGACTCTGCGGTAACCGCTGCAATTGCCGCGCGTGCGCTCGGACCAGAGAATGTCATCGGCATTTCTATGCCAAGTCGACATTCAAGTGACCACTCCATTAGTGATGCTAATATTACGGCCAACGCATTGGGTATTGAACTCCTGTCAATGCCAATCGAGAGCATGCATAATCCTGCTGAGAGTATTCTACTCCAAGAAATCCAAAATGGAAACCCTATCGCTGCGGAAAACCTCCAGTCGCGACTACGAGGATTACTGGTGATGGGCGTTGCTAACGCCCGCAACGCAATGGCGATGGCAACAGGCAACAAGTCTGAACTCGCGATGGGTTACTGTACCCTTTACGGAGACATGGCAGGAGGATACGCACCTTTGGGCGATGTCTGGAAAACCGAAGTATACGCTCTTGCACGAGCTATCAATAATGAGGCATTAACAGCAGGAAGGGTACCCCCAATTTCCGATTCAACTCTCAATAAACCACCATCTGCAGAACTTGCTCCCGATCAGGTTGATGAGGATGCGCTCCCTCCATACGAGGTACTCGATGAGATTCTGCGACTACATATGGAGGAGGGGTTGAGCGGAGAAGCTATCGCCGGATTCACAGGGAAAGACGAAGCTATGATTGCTGATTTGCTCACTAGATTCGGTCGAAACGAACACAAACGCTGGCAAATGGCACCTTCGCCCCGAGTATCTGGACGGGCTTTCGGGCAAGGCTGGAGGCAACCACTCGCAGCAAAAAAGGAATGATTCAGACATTCAAATTAGGAGGAGTCTTGTCAGTATTGAAACGGTCAACTGTAATCTTAATCAAACCTACAATGACAAACTGAGATGCTGCAACGACTGCGATCATCGAACCACTTCCCGTATTCAATTCAGCAGAGAAAAAGATACCAAGGATTGTTGCAGAAAACCCGAATACCTGTGTCCATAGCAGGCAACTGCGAAAACTTCGACTAATTAGTTGAGCCGTGGCAGCAGGGGTAACCAGCAATGCACTCACAAGAAGGGCACCGACTACTTTGACCATGGTGACAACTATGGCAGCAACAGTCACACTGAACCATAGACCAATTAGATTCACAGGAATACCTTGGAGACGAGCTGCAACTGCATCAATGGTCATAGCTAAAAGACCACGGTAGAGGATTGCTAGACTTAAAATTGCGAATAAACTGATTGTTACAATGATATCAAGGCTATCAGAATCAATCAGTAGTAAGCTACCGAACAGATACCCCTCAACGTCAGTGGTTATTCCA
>JAZADD010000051.1:0-11413 GCA_036124005.1 Thermoplasmatota archaeon | reverse complement strand
CTCATTGGCTGAACGACGGAAAGAACCTCTGGGACCTAATGAATCAAGAATTACCTCGATTCCGAAAGCACGCGCTATCAGATTACTTGCAGGGTCTGCTAAATCAGCACGAATCTGTGGCAAATTAGTTCTTCCACGTGCAGCAGTATGGACATCAATAACATAATCAGATCCTTTGATTATGTTCTCAAAGATTCGCTTAGCTACCCTAGATGTAGTGTTGCCCTTTGATGATCCGGGCGACTCTCGATTCAAATCTCTTCCATCTGGGAAGTAACGGCTCCGCATCCGGTATCCAGGGAGATTAACAACGGGTACAACTCGAATAGTACCCGCTAGATTCTCTGGGTCAATGGGACGATCGGCTCCACAAAATTGTGAACCTAATAGATGAGTCAATGCCATAGGTCCAATGAGTTCGTCACCATGAACTGCCCCAAGAAGAGTCAACACAGGCCCTGGCTTCGAACCATGAATAACTGTGACTCTAACTGGCCACGGATCGCCCATCTCAGTCTCCAACAATGGAAAACGTATCGTACGCATTGATCCAACCTTGACTCGGTTGCGTGCAAAACGGTGGATCTTTGGCTTCTTCTTTGAACGCGGTGAACCCTTGGGATTGACGCCATCCTCAAGTGCCTTCTCGACCTTTTTACGACGACTCCTAGGGAGTTGATTCGACACCTTCGTGGAGGGCTTATTCTTGGAGGACTTCCGCTTAGAAGAGTCCGACAAAACCAGACCTCAACACTCCGGGGATTCCGTGGGTCCTTGAACCCATGCGATGACAAATGGCAGAAACTATGCTTACATCAATGAAAGATATGGACCCCGAACCTCAAGGACCGTTTGCAACCATCCCACTACAATGACTGATGCCTCGGTTCAGGAAACACATGCACCAACCTCAATCTGTTTTGGTTGTGGACCGGCAAACGAAGAGGGTCTGAGAATTCGATCTTTTCATCGCGATGATGTAGAACATGGCCTACGAATGACCTTCGTTACCGAAAAACAACATCAAGCGTTTCCAGGTATGGTTAACGGCGGCATCATCGGAACATTGCTCGATTGTCATGGAAACTGGACTGCTGCAATGGCAATTATGGAATCCAACCAGATGGAGGAAACCCCGTGTACCGTCACGGCGAACTATAGTATCCAATTGAGACGACCTACACCTTCTGAGGAAGAACTAACCATCCTCAGCGAAGTCACTGATTTGCAGATTGACAGAGCGACTGTCAAAATGGAAATGTATGCAAAAGGAGAGCTCTGTGCACGCGGAGAAGGGCTTTTTGTCGCCGTAAAAGAGGGGCACCCCGCGTACCACCGTTGGTCATGAGGCGAGAAGATGTTCAATGCTGAACTCGATCATATCAGGGAGCAGGTGCTCCCT
Organism: Thermoplasmatota archaeon; assembly: GCA_036124005.1. GTDB lineage: Archaea > Thermoplasmatota > Poseidoniia > Poseidoniales > Thalassarchaeaceae > MGIIb-N2. The sequence goes on along the minus strand of JAZADD010000051.1, from coordinate 10,011 downwards.
GTAATGATTGAAATCGGAGTCATTGATTTTACTCAAGCCAATAACTTGCGAAAGGTACCTTTGGGAATTCTTCGGCGTAATGCAACTCGAATGCATGCTGTTTGCCGCTATCGCCCCGGCCCACGTGGTGGAAGCAAAGGTATCAATGATGTAAGAGAAATTGCACTTCATCCAGTAGCAATTGAAGATGATTGGAGACATTACGCTCAATTTCTAATGTATCATGAGATGCTACATGCGATTGGTCATGTGCGACATGATCGTTTGTTTAGAGATCTTGAAGCACGTTGGCCAGACCAGAATGCACGAGAATCAGGACCTTCCTTTGGTCAACATCTACGTCAGCGAGCTGCTCGATGGTTGTGGACCTGCCCAAAATGTAAACGAGAACATCATCGTTCACGTAGAAGTAATGGAAGATATCTGTGTAGAGTGTGCAGAGTGAAACTCATTGATGTGCCTACGGGACAAACTCATGATACAGCATCTTGACCCTAGGGCATGGCAGGCCGGATGCGAGGAGCACTTCTCGTATCGGCTCTTCTTCTACTACTAATGCCGACTCCGATTAGTGCTGAACTTGGACCTATGGATAATCGTCTCAATCTAACATGCTCTGATGAACAAACCTGTCAACTTACTAATCTCATGATAGGCATAGATACAATATCAAAACAGGAAAATGGAGCTAGCCCCTTCTCTCCAGAAATCGTGCGTTTAGAATTCATGATGTCACCTCCACAGGAAGGACATGCTTTGATCCCAGAGATTCTTGAGACCCTTGTAATCGAACTAGAAATAGAGGAAGACCCCGGAACTTACCTTCGACCAGATCTAAACATCATCTTAGCTCTAGGGCCCTCCACAAATGAATGGACTATCCAAGGTCAATCCGGGAACCCAATTGCAGAAGTTGAAGACTACCGCCTTGAGGACGAAGCACTGGATCTCAGCAATGGCCGATTACTTAGCCCTGGTGATCTCGTCCAAATTACACTAACCTTCGAAATCGATCGTCCAGTCACATGGAAACTTGGATTGAAAGGAGATTCCTATGTTGATATCCCAGTCCAATGGAATCTAATTCCTTCACAGGTTGATGTAGATGAACCGAGTTCAATGTCAGAACCTGTTGTAGTTGAAATTGGTGAAAACGTGAATGGGGCCTTGATTGAGGCAGATATCGACTGCTTCACTTTCTCTGCTGGAGAACGTGCCGAGGAACTCAGAGTCCACATCGAATGGAGCCCTATGCCGGCTGAAATAGCCGTTCCAGTGCCCCAACCTCAACTCACAACGACTCAAGGAGTTCGGCAACCGGCACCCTCTGTTCAGACTACTGAAAGGGGGGACATCATCGAGAGTACTTTGCGATGGAAACTCTCTGATCGTGCGAATCTAAGAATGTGTATGGAAGGTGAAGAAGGGCGCTTTGGAATCTATTCATGGATTGCTGAAGAGATTCTTGCAGGTTCAGGGGCAAACGAAGCCAGTGATTTCGAATTGGATGCAAATTGGCCTACTGGAACTGGCTGGGTAGGGACGCCGGAAGAAACTACAGAAAGTCAAGGTGTAGGATGGATTGCTTCCCTTGGCCTGATACTATTCTCTTTGCCAATTGTACAGTGGGTTTTCCGTCGTCCAGCTGCTTTTTCTTGGTCGAAAAGCATTGGACTTCCTGTAGCGCTGGTATTGATTCTAATCTCTGCATCCATTGCACCGACACTTCTGGCCGCCTCTAATCTCCCTGATGAAGATGAGAAATTACTCAATGATTTGATTGACGAAAGGTTGGATGCAATTGTCACATCAATCGAGAAAGGCGAACCTGATTTCGCAAACGGATTTTTTGCTACCCAACCCGGAGACCGCTTCCGATTAAGACTACATGTAAATGGTGTTCATTCCACAGGCGATGGGCGATTTCAGATTCAAACCGAAGAACTGAGAGATATTGACATCGATCGAGCAATCTTCGATACAATGAGGACGAGTGGACTAAATGAAGGAGAAAAGGTGCTGTTTGTTCTTCAAGCAGGACGACTCCTCAGCCTTGATTTATTGATGCTTGAAGCATCGCTAGTTGTATCTGAAATACCAATTGGCGATGTAATACACATCGATTGGAACATGGTTGAATCTGTTGGTCAAGGATCCGTGAACGACCGAGCTTGGATGACTCGACCAGCGACTATAGATTTGAATGAATGGACACGATTCACAACACGACTAATCCCTGAGATGATTAGCATCTCCTACTGTAACTGTGGCCTAGATGCTGTTGATGTGTCAATTCGAACGAACCTACTCCACACTGCGGAAGTGACACCAAATATCGAAGGTATTCAGGGTGCGTCTAACCCCATACCGATGATGATTGGATTCAGTACATTGGGATACGGTGCTCTCCTAATGTTAGCATCAGTGACATGGTACAGTGAGAAAGCGGCACGTAAGGTGGCGGAGAATTATGTCTGAAAGGAATCATTCCTCTTCGACTGTAAGACGATTAATCATCGAAACAAGCATTTCACGCTCATCATCATCAATCACCCCATCTTCAAGAGCGGAATCAATCTTTGCGAGGTCTTCCTCACTGAGTCCGAGAGGTTCTGCTGCGTTATGAATCAAGATTCGCTCGGCTTCAGAAACTACGCCATCTGCTAAAGCAGAATTAATCGCAGCAACTGTAGCAATACGGGATATCTCAGGATTGCCTAAATCCAAGGCAGATGCGAGTTGGCTTAGTTCCTCAAGTTCCTCACTACTTAGAACACCGTCACTGAAGGCTTGCTCGTAAGCAAACTGCAGAAACGAACGATACTCAGATGGATGAAGAAGAACATCTCGAATCAACTTGTAGTCAACTGTTTCTGCAGGGGGGCCGCCAGTGAGTAATGCAGCAGTAGCTCTTCGGTTCTCCTTCACCATCATATCCTTCAAACCGTGCCCAATCCAAGCAATACCCAATCCCACAACACCGCCTGCAATCCAGCGCATTGCACTCTCGTCGAGAAGGTCACCTGGATGGAATAGTCTGTGGAGACCGATGGCGATTAGGAAGCAACCCCAGAGTATCTCTACCCAATCGTTGACATCTGGCTCCTCCTCGAGGATGGACAGGGCCTGAATCGCATCATTGCCGCCGTCCATGCGGAGGGATGGAGAGGTGAAGCACTTAGCGAATGCGGCCGATGTCCATATCTCTCGTCATGCTTTAGGACGATGACGCGATATGCATCTGCATGGGCGCGGATGATGCGGATGTCCGCAATCTCAACATCGATTCACGTCTCATCGAATATCTCATCGATCAGGGCATCGAGAAATTGCACCCTCCCCAAACCAAAGCGATGACTCCGGCACTTTCAGGTAGAAACTTACTGATTGCCACACCTACTGCCAGTGGCAAGTCTCTGGTCGCCTATCTAGCAATCCTAAACCGTTTGATAAGTGCAGGCGAAGGGGCACGTGCATTCTACATAGTCCCTCTCAAAGCGCTAGCCTCTGAGAAGGTTGACGATCTTCGCGAATTATGTTCCAAGGTGAACATGACTGTAGGATTAGCAGTGGGTGACCGTGAAGGAGAAACCGGGAACATCGATGATGCTGATGTTGTGGTTTGTACATCTGAGAAACTTGATTCCCTCCTAAGGAATCGTCCCTCGTTTGCTGACAAAGTTGAGATTGTCGTTGCTGATGAATTTCATCTAATCGATGAACCATCGAGAGGCCCTACACTGGAGGTACTGCTTGCCCGCTTGAGACATCTTCGTCCAGAGGCACAGAGAATTGCCCTATCTGCCACAGTAGGCAATCCAGAGGAACTCGCTGCTTGGATGAAAGCAGACCTAGTCGAATCAGATTGGAGGCCTGTAACACTCCAATATGGAACATTAACTGGATTAGAATTGGATATGCATAGAGCCGTAGGCCCCAACGACAATATCGAACTCCTCGAATCACGCACTCTCAAGGGTTCAGCCAGCAAGATTACTGATGCTATACTTGAGGACACAATCTCAATCGATGGGCAGATACTACTCTTCGTCTCGACTCGAGCATCAGCAGAGAAAGAAGCACGAGAGCTCGGAAAACGACGGCTAAAAGCACTAAATCGATTGGCGACAGATGAATCGAAGGAGGAAATATCCAAACTCGAAATATTAGCCACCTCATTAACTCGAGGTGACGATGCTGCCAGTCTAACCGATCGACTTGCTGCCGCAATCCGAGGAGGGGTTGCTTTTCACCACGCGGGATTGACTTCAAAACAGCGCTCTCAGATTGAAAACGCATTCAAAGATGGCTTGTTGAAAGCATTGTGCGCCACACCAACCTTGGCTGCAGGGGTCAATCTACCCGCTCGACGAGTAATCATTCGGGATTGGAAACGATGGAATGGAGGGAGATACGCTGAACTCTCTGTAATGGAAATCCAACAAATGCAAGGTCGAGCAGGGCGGCCACAATACGATGATTCCGGCGAATCTTGGATTATGGCAAAGACTGAATCTGAACGTGATCAGATTATCGATTCCTACATCTTCGGTTTCCCTGAAGACATCCAATCAAAACTTGCGAATCCGTTAGCAGATACCGTAGAAGAAGACCCCGCGCTACTTACTCACATTCTCGCATCCATCGCATCAGTAGGACTCACTGACAGGGATGCTCTACGTACCTTCTTTGAGCAAACTTTGCTTGCTCGTCAGATAGAAAAACACGATTTAGAACAAAGAATTGATCGGATGATAGAATGGCTCGTACAACACGATATGATACTGCGCACAGGCGAATCTGATATCGTTGCGGAACGAATCGCATCACGTCCAATAGACGAAGAAATAGAAGAAAATTGGGAAGATGATCTTCCCACATGGGCAGCAGCTGCATCCTCCCTTGATGGATTAGATTGGATTAATCGAGAGATGAAAGACCCGGCGCCAAAACGTAAGGGGCCGGCGGTATTCGGATTCACAACTGCTGCATCGTTGAATCACATCGATGAAATCCATGAGGACCCCGCAACTATGACCTATGCTGCTACCCCATTTGGAGAAACTGTATCTCGACTCTACCTCAATCCAGTCACTGGACATCTACTTCGCATCGGTCTTCGAACTGCAGTCAGAATCGCCGCAGGCCTTGATGAACGTCGGCAACTAACTCCAACTGGACTCATGCATCTCGTAACTACAACACCGGATTTCCTCCCGATGTGGGTAAAATCATCAGAGGCAAATGCGATTGAAGACCGAGCCATAGCCATAGGGTCTGAGAGACTACTGACAAGTAACGATCTTGCTGAAGTCAATTTACGACAAGGGCTCGATATTGAATTAGGACAAATCAAGGCTCTTACGGTTCTCGAATCTTGGATAGATGAACGCACTATACGTGAGATTGAGACTGATCACGGAGCACAACCAGGAGACATACGCACACGAATCGATCTCGCAGACTGGCTGTTGTATGCATCTAGACGAATGCTCGCATCCGATGAGGAAGCAAATCTGGATCAACCCAATGCGTCAGCATTCGTAAGCGAATGTATCGCTGAAATTCAGCGAAGAGTCAGATATGGAGTGCGCTCGGAACTCCTTGGACTCGTAGGGATACGAGGTATTGGACGAGTCCGAGCCAGAGAAATGTATCACATTGGGCTAGAGGAACCGCATCATGTCGCAGAGATGGGGGCACGTGATCGGAAACGATTGGAAGACCTCAGAGGATGGAGTCCCCGTCTCGTTGACAATACGATTGCTAATGCACAACGGCTTCTTGCACGTCGTCGTTGAACGAGGCGTTTAAAAATCGAAGGCTCTGGTACAGTTTCATGGGGTACCCCAGCGATGTACAAATCGACAATGTACCATGGTTCCCCGCATGGGGCGTCAATCTCGATGAACCAATCAAAGACGCAGGAGCATTAGTCAACACTTGGATTACACATCGCCCATCTAATCGATGGGCAATGATTGCTGGACCGATTCCCTCCAGTGATCGACATCTATGGGCTGCTTGGCACGTTTCGACTCGTAATGAAGAACGGGATTCTATGGTAGCTAGAACCATTGATGCAGAATTCATCCGTATCCTCGCAGGAACCCACCAAATTCGACTTGCTTTCGAGCGAATCGGGCCGAGAGAGGGTGATGACCATGTATGGATTGTCCATCTACCAAAGACCACTGGAATTGATTCAAATGGTCTATTGGAAAAATACCCAGCGTACGATTCTGAAATCGAACGGATGGCATCTAACCTCATGCCTTGGTTGAATGGAGAACTCAGAACCGCGAGACCAATGCCACTCGAGGAAGGTGCAAAACGACTAGAGATACCAAACGCCAAGGATTTGGAACGCTTCTATCCTATCGATATCGAAACCTCGATGATATCGATGTTAGCTAGCGCAGATATCCGTTAATTCGCAACGTGAAACTCATAGGGTGAACTCCCGTGGCATAGACAATGCCGAAGTTCCATGGTCTTCGTAAATGTGTGACATGTGGTGTACACTGTACACCAATGAATTACGTAGACAACAAAGGAAAGCGATACTGTGTCGCTTGTTGGACTGAGAAGAACAACCCAGACCATCCAGAACTCGAAGCCTTGCGTCAAAAAGTGGCGGATGCTGTTGAGATATGGAAATGTGCTAAGTGGACCCGGGAGGAAGGACCGCTCCCTGTTGGCCCAAAATCGGTCAAATCTGACTAATCAGTTCAACCAATCATTTACGGATTAGGTCGTTGACATTAGATGCATGGCCTTCGTCCCAGATACTCTCGATGCCACCGATTGGGCATCACTACAACCTTTGTACGATGACCTGGTGCAACGTTCTGTAGACACTCTGGATGGTTTAGAGGAACTAATTCGGGATGAATCAGAATTGAGAGAATGGGTCTCAGAAGCAGGAGCGCGACTCTATGTTGCTATGACCTGCTCAACTGATGATGAAGTCAAGAAAGCAGCATATCTCGATTTTGTTGAGAATACAGAACCAAAACTCTCTGAAGTTGGGGACAAATTGAACCGCCGCATTATGGCCAGTCCAGTGATCGATGAACTAGATCGTGGGACTTACGGGGTGATGATACGCGATATTGAGGCAGATATTCGCATATTCAGGGAAGAGAATATTCCTCTTAGTACTGAACTCACAAAACTCGGCCAAAAGTATGAGGAGATTTCTGGGTCTATGACCGTTGAATTCCAAGGAGAAGAACGCACTATGCAACAGATGGGTAAGTTCCTCCAAGTCACTAACAGAGATACAAGAGAAGAGGCATTCAGAGCGGTTTGGTCTCGTCGCTTGAAAGATTCAGAGGTAATCGAAGACCTGTATGACCAAATGTTGGCCATCCGTCATCAAATTGCCTTAAACGCGGGATTCGATAACTACCGCGACTATGCCTTCGTGGCAAAGCATCGATTCGATTACACGCCCAAAGATTGTGAGGACTTTCATCGAGCTGCAGAAGAAGTATGTGTTCCATTGTCAAGAACACTCGATACACAGAGAAAGGAACTCTTGGCAGTCAACCCACTACGTCCATGGGATCTCGGAGTAGATGTTCATGGTCGCGACCCTCTCCGCCCATTCGAAGAGGTAGAAGAGATGGTTGCGGGCACATCCCGCATGTTCCACAGGATTAGCGATGAACTAGGTACTATGTTCGATAGCCTTCGAGACGGTCATTCCTTAGATTTAGACAGTCGAAAAGGGAAAGCCCCCGGGGGGTATCAAATCAGTTTCGACCGAATCCGTCGACCGTTCATATTCATGAATGCCACAGGATTACAGAGGGACCTTGAAACGATGGTGCATGAGGCGGGGCACGCTTTTCACGCAATGTATTCCAGTAAACAAGATCTAATCGATAATCGTGACCCACCTATTGAATTTGCAGAAGTTGCCTCGATGTCGATGGAACTCCTTGTACACCCTCATCTCGATGAGTTCTATTCTCAAGGGGATGCTGATCGAGCACGCCGCGTGCATCTTGAAGGAATTGTCGGGTTACTCCCTTGGATTGCCACTATCGATGCCTTCCAACATTGGACACATACACATCCAGGCCATTCACGAGAGGAACGATCAGAAGCTTGGCGGAACCTAAGAGGACGCTTCGGGGCAGATGTAGATTGGACAGGTATGGAAGAACTGAGGGATATTGGATGGCATAGACAATTGCATCTCTTTACCTACCCTTTCTATTACATCGAGTATGGAATCGCCCAATTGGGCGCCCTACAGATTTGGCTTCAATCAATGAGTTCCCTCGATGGAGCATTACAGAACTATGCCCGAGCTATGAAACTTGGAGGGAAGCTTCCACTACCATCCTTATTCAAAGCAGCAGAACTGACGTTCGCTTTCGGCCCTGAGACCGTGAAGGAACTAATTGACGCAGTTCAGACTCAATTAGCTGATCTTCCAGCTTAACTCAGTCTCGAATACCATCTTCAGTCACACTGATGACTGCATCTCCTTCAGGGAGGTTTGGGCTGTCAATCAGACGTGCAACACGCCGACCACCCTTCGACTTCCTAAGGTAAAGTCGGAAAGTACTAGCGTGACCCACAATATGGCCACCAATTGCCTTAGTTGGATCACCCCACATCGCGTCAGGCTTTGACATGACCTGATTAGTTACCAAGACAATAGCGTTGAAAACGTCAGAGAGCTGCTTAAGTTCTTTCAAGTGACGGTTCAATTTCTGCTGACGTGTTGCAAGCATTCCACGACCGACATACTCTGCACGGAAATGGCTTGTCAAAGAATCCACAATGATGAGCTTGACATCCACAGATTTTGACATCCGCTTGATTTCGTCTACGAGAAGCATCTGATGGGCAGAGTTGTAGGCGCGAGCAACATGAATCCGTTCCAATGCCTCGTTTGGATCAATTCCGATTCCATTAGCCATCTGTGCGATTCGCTCAGGCCGGAATGTATCTTCTGTGTCGATGTAGAATACTTCTCCCCCAAGACCGCCTTGATCTACAGGAAGAAGGGTGTTAACAGCAAGTTGATGCCCAATCTGGGTCTTTCCACTCCCGAACTCTCCAAACACTTCACAGATACTCTGAGTTTCGAAACCACCACCTAACAATTCGTCAAGAGATTGGGCGCCACTACTAAGCTTCTGAACCTGCTTACGACGATCTAGAAGTGCACTACCACTAACGAAACCACCAATGTTTGCGAGCTTCTTGGCACCTTGGATAATCTTTGAAGACACTGCTTCACCCAGTTCTGCCTGATCTGCAAGCTCTGATGGGCTCATGACTGCGACTGCGAGAAGGTCATCGAAACCTGCTTCCCGCAACTTCTCTGCGGTCGCAGGACCCACACCTGGAAGGTCCTCAATTGTCGGTTCGTTCTCTTCCTCCACATCGACCATGATTACTTCCTCGTCGATGTCGTCCTTGTTCGTTGCGGTCTTCTTCTTGCCTGCCATCTTGTTCACCTTGCGTTGTCACCCAACCACATGCCGGGGTATATGAACAAACGAAAGGGGCATCAAACCTGAATTCGTACTATTTTTGTAATGGTGTCCTTTACGTATTCTTTTTTTCACTTTCAATAGAGATTCAATCAGTAATGAAAGTGGTCATTCAGTATACCTAACTATCACACTGGTTTCTTGCTGAACATTTTCATCCGCTACTGAATCTGTAATCTCCAATGTCCAACCACCTGTAACGGGTGCGATTTCCTCGTGCGTCCAAGTGTATGATTGGCCTTCTTGAATCATCTGTGTGTAGGATATGATTTCCGTTCCAGTTGGATCAAGAAGACGCCAGGTGATTTCAACATCATCAGGAGGTGGGAGCGGCGCGACATTCTGAACATTGGTGATTGTTGACGAAATGGACATACTATGCGGCGATTCTACTGAATTCTCAGACGGGGCATCAATGTGAAGATCCGCTGGTTCGTCGACTCCTGTAGGTTGGGTCTGATTCAGATAAAATGCTCCATTGACCACAATT
>JAZADD010000050.1:0-12234 GCA_036124005.1 Thermoplasmatota archaeon | reverse complement strand
ATCTCTGATATGCTTCATCAGTCGTTTCGGACGTTTCAGTATCTTTGGAGTGACTTGCTCAAGATGGTCATCGAGAGGATCAATCACGATGTCACCTTCCGAACATCCTTCGGAATCTAGATGAAATAGAACTCGCATCTTCTACAGGAATTTCAGAAGTTGAACGAAGTGGTTTGACAAGCTCTTCAGCTTCCTCCTTCGAGAAGTCAAGAACTTCCCTCAATCGCCTCATAACGGCTGCTTCATCAATTGATTCATCATCATTGAAATTGACAGTTCTCCAAGATTTTCGATATACTTGTACTCGTTCGTTTCGAGTAAGCTTCCTACCACCTGTGATGACCTCACCGTTTAGTACTGCATTGTATACCATTACAGGGTCACCATCATCTAACTCAAGTTCACGACCGATTGTAATTATCAGACGCTTTTCCTCTTGGGTGAGTACACCGTCGCTCAACACCGTTTCGACAACGGCACTGAACACCGAGAGTGTCTCAGGAGCGCTGCCCATGCAGAGTGCAATCCTCTACCTGCCTTGAAGGCTGTCCATGTTGAGAATATGTTACTTCCCCGTGTCTAATGACGGAGGTTTAATCCCATATGGTTCGGCCAGAACCAAATGTTCGAGTCACGTTCCCGGCCGCTTTGCGGTCTTCGTGCCCGCCGGATGGCGGGATTTTCCCGCCTCTGCGGCACAGCCTGATTCGGACTAACCAAGGAGGAATCAAAATGGCAGCAGAACCGAAGTATGTAATTGAGGCAACAATTCGCACGGATGGAACCGTACAGAGAAAAGACGTGGTCGGGGCAATCTTCGGCCAAACAGAGGGACTACTCGGAGAGAGTTTGCAACTTCGAGCGATGCAGCGCAAGGGGCGCATTGGGCACGTTGACGTTGATTTGCAAAATCAAAGAGGCAAGGTGCAAGGCATTATTCGCCTTCCGACAATGATTGACCAAGTTACTACTGCAGTTATTGCTGCAGCTCTCGAGACTATCGATCGCATTGGTCCGTGTCAAGCCAATATCAAAGTCCAAAAGATCGAAAATGTTCGTTCGGCAAAGCGCACTCAAGTTGTTGATCGTGCGAAGAATCTCTTGCTGAATCTTGTTAATTCAGGAGCCGAAGAATCCAGTAGTATTCTAGACGAGGTCCGTTCCGTGCTCACACTTGGAACTGAAACAAATCACCATGGTATGACGTGTGGGCCAAATGCAGTTGAAAGTAATGCACTAATCATTGTCGAAGGTCGAAACGATGTTCGCAATTTATTGAAACATGGCATTAAGAATGCAATTGCAACAATGGGAGCAGGTGTCACGCCCGAACTCATTGAACTTGCGAAGCAGAAGAGCAATGTCACTGCCTTCATGGATGGTGACCGTGGTGGCACTTTGCTACTCGTTGAACTTGAAGGCGCATTGGGTAACAAACTGACTCATGTGGCCCTTGCTCCAGAGAGTCGAGAGGTTGAACATCTTGAAGGCAAGGTAATTACAAAATGCCTCAATCAGAAGACGGAAGCGAAGAAGATCATCGGTCGTTTGAAGGCAGATCTTGACAAACAAGATGATGACGTACTTGGGAAGAAAGAAGATTTGGAACCAGTTGAAGTTCCAGATACAGTTCGTGAATGGAAGGAATCTCTTGAAGGACTTGACAAGAACAAGGCATGCTTTGTCCTTGAGAATGGCGAATTTAGTGATCCAGTAGGTGGTTCTGGAATCTCAAAGGCTGCTGAGAATCTTTCAGGCGGGGCTATCGGTATGCTGTTCCAAGGACGTGTGACGAAGCGCACCCTCGAAATCGCTTCCACTGCAAGTATCCCCCATATTCTAGCATCTTCTGTCGGTGAGGATACAATGGAAGGAGTCGAGGTTTTCGTTCTTAGCGATCTTTGATTAGGCAGCTCGAATACCACCCGCGATTCGGATTTTTTGTTTTGCTAGAATATCAATTTCAGCAACAATATCTTCAGCAGTTTCTGGCAGTTTCTCATTATCGAAACCAATTGGAAGTTGAATTCCTGGGCCTGGCACATCATCTAGTACATCCAATAGTCGATCCATTTGTTGGATAAGTCCCCCATCACTCTTCCAGCAATTTCGATGTTCACTTCTGACACGAATCCATTGATCGATGCTATCGAGTAAAGGATCCAATCCCTTGACAAGCCCAGTCCATTCATTATGATCGAATTTGGATTCGATTAATGGAATTAATCGGAGCAGACGCTGGATTCTCAGGTCCCGGCTTCGAGAGGCTTCTACGATTAACGAATCCCTTCCATCAATACCAAGACGTTCTCTCAGATACAATCCATCTTTTTTCCAGTGGAAGTTTTCTACGTCAGGCAATTTTTTCTTATCCATGTCTTCATTGGCTTTCGGAGATTCAATACTCTCTTTCAATTCATTTTCTTGGATTACTTTGTCCACTTTCACATCATTCTCAATTACGTTTTCAGGTTCAACAACTACACTTTCTGTTACAGATAGGCGTGAGGGTATTTCCCAAGTAGATTCTTTGGTTTGTTCATTGTAGTAGAATATTCTACCATCAGCAGCAATTCTTTCTATCCAACTATTATCCTCTTTTTCTTCAACCGGCACGAGTTCTTTTTCCGTCTTTTCAAGAATAGGCCTTACCCGTTCTTCGAGACGTTTCTGTTCAAGGATTGCCATCCGCTGTTTTTCGGCATCTTTTCGTTCCTTCTGCCGATTCCGAGTCACTTCGGCCTTTGCTATACGTGCTTCAAATTCACTTAATGACCATTTTTCACTTTCATCAGCATCCATGTTGAGGTCCTTAGCTCTTGAAATTAGCATGGTGCGGTGACTTGCCTGCCGACGATTGAGGCGATCAATCTCAGTAGAGATGGCCTTTAGCCCATCCTCCTTTAGCCATTCATTTTGAATAGCGACATGTACGGCATCAATTCGCTTTTTATCCATTGACATATCGAGCGACTTCAAACTTCCAAGAAGGCCTTCTGCTAGAGATCCCAATACCTTGCTACGTCGCACTTCTATGTCAAGAGCGCGAGCATCAAGTCCAGCAAATCCTCGAACATCTAATCCCAAAGATTCCCATTCGGTAATCTGCGTTTTTGCTTCTTGTGAAACTTGCGCAATTCGTAATTCCCATGCTTGTATTTCTTTGGCTAATTCATTCGAACAATCGCCACGGTCAATGATATCTAAGTTTAGAGGTACACCAAGATCTCGAAGACGTTGGGACGAATCTAATGCACTTTGCCAATCCTTCTGTAATTGTTCGAGCTTACCATCTATTGAAGCAAAATCCGCTACAGAGAGTGGATTATTGTAAGGCAATAATAGCCCCAACTCCCTCCATTCGAGAACAATCTCTTGGATTATTGTATCCTGTTTACTGATGTCGAGTATTTCTTTGGCGACCTCTTGTTCAAGTTGTATCACCGCATCAATTGCTGGATTTCTTCTTATTTCTTGGACATGTTTCATCATATCTCTAGCCCTTGACTCTCGCCGAACCACAAAAGTACCAACTTGACTCTCGATATCCTCAAGCCGATCTTCGAGATGAAGCCATTGATTTGCCTCCTCAAATCGTTGAATCAGAGTAGCTCCTTCACTAAATTGAATGGCCCATCCTTTTTGTTGAAGAATATCTACGAGATTTTGCAGAACAGCCTCCCGATCCCTTTGTTTTGCTTCGAGTACTTCGATACATCTTCTGATTGAATCTCTTGGTGCGACTTCTTCAATGGCTCGTACGAGAGCAATTACCTCCTCGCCACCTCCTCGATCTAAGGTGTTCAAGCGCCTCATCCAAGCTTGAAGTTCGACTGAACGCCCCTCCATCGACCAAAGGTCTCGTGCCCGGTCTGCTGCAATAGACCAAGGAGCCATATCACGTAGATGAGTCATGTATTTCTCTCGGATTTCATCTACATCTTCAGGGTGATTTAGTAAATGTGCTTGCATTACTTTTGGGATTTCATTCATGATGGTAGGAGCCTCATCCATTAGTGCAATGAGGTCATTGGCTTGTTGGAGTCGCCCTTCCGCTGAAGCAACGGATTCGCTGTCAGGTTCAACTCCGAAGAGTGCATCGACTGCAACAGAATCGAAGCCTAGTTCGATCCAACGATTTCGATGAGCACCCCAATCCATCCCTTCACCGACAGACCTCATTCGGTGTCATGGGCCTTCAAGCATCTGTTGATTCAAGTTCGAACAGGCCGAACACTGCTCTTTTGGCAGATTGCCGGACCCCTTCGAATCGCCATCTTCACTATATTCTGTAGGGAAGCGGCTAAGTGCGCATAGTTTTGCATACACTCGATGGAGCCTCTCTCGAGTGCATTGATTGCCCTTCTTGCCTTTACTATTGGAGGTGCCACTTACGTAATTCAGAAGATGAATCAACGTCTTCTTGAGATGAAGAATCTTTCAAATGAATCTTCCATAGCAATTGAACAAGATGTATCTATCCTCAATGAAGCCTTACATGGCCTATTAGATGAAACAGATGCAAGCCGCCAATTGGATGGGTCTGATGCTCTTCTAAGGGCAAAACGTGCTTTGAGCACACTGAACCCAACCTCCGATGAATCTGCGTCAGAAGTAGCCTCTCATCTGGTCCCTATCTTAGATCGCCTTCTTCTAGAGGATACGGTTTCGGAATCATATCGACGCTTGGATGAGAATCGGAGAGATATCCTTCGTGATTTGGTGGCAGTTGCCTCCACTCATTCAATCAGTCCATCCATGATGTTTGGAACCAATGACCTTCTTCTCCGTACTTTCGCTGAAGCGTCTCTAATCTTAGGTGACCGCAATATGGCAGTTGCAGCATTAATTGAATCCGAACGTATCGCCCCACGAAACGAATCGACACTCACGCTTCTTGTGAAACTTGCACGAGAAAGTGGAGACGATATCGCCTTGAAGACTCGTCTTGATAGATTATTGGAAATCCATCCTGATGATGAAACACTTCTTCGAGAGCGCGCTCATGTTCTATCGAGGTTAGGAGATCTTTCTGCAGAACGCGATTCCCGCCGTCTTGAGGCCCTTGGTGTGCAGACGGCTTCAGATCGTGCACTTTTGGCAGGATTACGCGAGCGTGCTGGAGATCCAGCAACGGCCCTTGAAGAGGCAGATGCAGCCCTCAAAGAAGACCCAACGAATTTAGATGCCCTCTTTTTGAAGGCACGATTGCATCATATTCGTGGTGAAAATACACGATCTTTGCAGGCAGTTGAAACATTGTTGGAACTAGATCGACAGAATGGCCCTGGTTGGACATTGCGCGCACGCCTCCTTGAACTCGAGGCCGAACATCTGGATGAGGCGTTGAAATCGATTATCCATGCCGTAGCTATTGGAGAGCCTGAATGGGTGTTAAAGGCAGACCTTTTGATGCGTTCAAACCGTCTAGATGAAGCCTTAGAATCTCTTTATTCAGTGCTTGAAAGGGACCCGTCAAATGGAATTGTTCGAGCATACCTTTCCTTGTTGAAAATGAGTGAAGGGGAGATAGAGGAATCCTCAACCCTTCTCCACGAAGCACCTCAATCTGCGTGGGAAGCGGCAGATATGCATATCCAACGTGGTCGTTTGACACTGTACGCTGCGGATAGGTCTAGAGATGGTACCGGAGTACATGATCGCGGGCTCATTCGAGGTGCTCTTTCTTTCTTCGATTCAGCATTAGAGCGAGATAGAGAGAACGCTCTAGCCTGGCTAGGAAAGGGCCGAACTCAACGCCAACTAGGTGAAATTCAGGAAGCTGAAGAATGTCTAGTACGTGCGGGCCGGTTGGATCCATATGAGACTATGATTACAGTCGAACTCGCTCTCCTTAGAATTGACCAAGATAGGTTGCAAGATGCAGAACGAATAATCCATGAGGCAGAATCCGCTCTCAATGATACCAACGTTCTCCATTATGTGAAGGGATTAATCGCTGCAGGGAGAGGTAATAATGACGAAGCAAGGAGAAGGTTTGACGATGTTTTGGTTCGCGATCCATACCACGTTCGCGCTCGCTTGAATCGTGCGACTACGGCCATGCTTCTGGGGGACCATCCTGTTGCCCTTGAAGACAGTGAACGTTTGTTGGATGCACATCCAGAACTCGATTTAGCCCGCATTATTCGGGCGGAGGCTTTGATGGGTTTGAAGCAGTGGGATTGGGCTGAAATCGCATTACGGGAGATTCTTGATCGTAAACCTCAGCATGTTCCAGCGTTGATTTCTATGGGAGTTACGCTATGTGCATTAGATCGAGCTGAGGAAGCACTTTCACCATTGGATGAAGCCATTCGTTTGAGCCCAGAGAATCCAGATGCATGGCACATGCGAGCCCAATTTTACATTGAGCAAGGCACGCTATCTGCTGCACTTTCCGATTTGGAAGCCGCAATCCGAGTCGATTCTCGGCATATGGAATCCTTGCTTCATGCGGCGGCAATTCTCCATGAGATCGGACCATCTGAAAAAGCGGAAGATGCTTGGCGCCGTGTTCTTGATATCGAACCAACCCATCGTCTTGCGAGAACAAGGCTTACCGAAATCGAGAGCCATTCAATAGAGACATAACCGCCGTCACATTCAATGACGCCTTTCCATTCCTTTGTTCATGGTCGCTACCTCAAACTTGGAACCGGGACAGAAAGCTGTAGATTTTGAACTTAGAAACGCGAATTCTAACGTTGGATTAGAAATCATGAGTCTCGCTGATGTTGTTGGCGATTCCGGAGGTATCATCGTGTTTACGTGCAATCATTGCCCCTATGTCGTTGCCTCTGAATCGCGTATTGAGAGTATGGCAAATAGGTGCAAATCATTAGGTCTCAATTTTGTTGGAATCAATTCCAATGACCCCGATACGTATCCCGATGATGATTGGGATCACATGGTTGCCCGTGCGAACTCGATGAGCTACCCCTATCTCCATGATTCTGACCAAATGGTTGCTCACGCCTATGGAGCACAGAGGACCCCCGAGTTCTATCTCCTAGACGGGTCCTCTAGAATCATCTACCGAGGTAGAATGGACGATTCCCCCCGCAATCCAACCACAGTATCTACTACTGAACTCGAAGATGCAGTTACTGCGCTTATCACTGGCAATAGTGTGACGGTTTCTCGCACCGATTCGATTGGATGCTCGGTCAAGTGGAATCCATTCACTTTTACAAAACAAATAGACAAGTGATGGTTCGACCTACTGGAAAGTTCAGTGAACAATCCAGTAGGCCGGGGGTTCCGGAATTAATCCGGCTAGGGCCCAAAGGGCGGTGGTTTAGTCTGATATTCAGACCAATCCTGCGACCATCTGGCGGGTCACGAGAACTGTAGCATTCTCTGCGATGTCGATGCTTGCAAGGTCATCGCGTCGGACCATACGGCCGTCCACGAAAACCCAGCGATCGGCAGGCTGAGCGTTGACCTTGGTACGGACAGCGTCCGCATCTAGGTGCTCTAGGACCGTGTCGCCAGTGGGGTCGAGGATCTTCAGAGTAATGTTGCTCATTCGATCTTCCTCCATTGTTGACGTCGTTCAGGTTGCATTCGTTTAGCGTCCATGAGACAATAGACATTTGTCATTAAGGGTATATCAACCAATCAAGATTCGATAACATTGGCAACTAGACGATTGATGAGACCGCCAAACTTGTCAGTTACAGTGTTGACACGTTGTCGACTTACATGCAGCGCCTTACTAATAATCTTGAACACACGGCGGCGCTCTCGGTATTTGTTCATTCGATCACAGAAAGTAGCAGCAACAACACGCAGGTTCTCACCTGAGAGGCCACTGTCCCTAGAAGCAATTCGCAAGAGGTCGCCTAGAAGACGGGTGAGACGCCGTCCTTCTTCAAGGCCATGAATTTCCACCATCGAAGGCCCTACATTTTCGATGACTGCAATAATCTCAGATTCAGTCCACCGAGGACGGCCCATTATCCGAGAAGCATCAAAGTTGAGAACACTATCCGTTCTGTTTAGCTTCATTTCTGCACTCAGAATAGTTTTGAGGTAGCCCATCATATTCTTCTTCTCAGTATGAATGTCTTTACGACTAAGACCGTGTTCTTTGGCGACGCGCTCAATTGAGAAGGGCTTGCCAAGCATTCGTGCAGCAATCGCCATTGCTGCAATGGCAGCAACAGTAGCTGAATCACCCTTGTTGCTTCGAACAGTAGTCTTTTCATCTCCATCTTTCTTTGTTAGAGCTTGCAGGTGACGAACTTGATTAAGTGGGTAAGGAGGCTTTTCCCCATCATTAGCTTCTCTAATCTTCTTCATGAGTGCACTGTCAGAAGAATGTCTACTTTCAGATTCAAGGTCGTGGGTTTCAAGCAGGATACGATTTGCCATATCTTTTACAGATAGTTCACCAGGCATTCTGTCACTATCAATGATGCGTTGTGCCTTACGTCGCAAGGTAGGCCGCTCTGCTAAGTGGTTACGTTGAATGGCCATCAAGCGTCTATGGTACGCACGTGTTGCAGGAGATGCACTACCGTTGATTTGACCATTCAAAGTAGCATGAGGGCAACTCCCGAGCCGATTCTTGTTACGCCTTGCATAGTTATCCCTGCCTTGACTGCCAAGATCTCGACCGACATTCTCAATGTTTGATGCACCCTGAAAGACGTCATTGTCATCAAGAACATTTGAACGAATAACTACACCATCGACGACACAAGTGAATTCTCCACGAGTAGTATCCTCAATGAAGTCAGACCCACCACATTCTGGGCAAGTGCTCTTTTCGTTGGAAGCAGCCATACCATTCTTGCCTAAATCGCCGTTTTGTTCCTCCACCATTTGACTCATCTCCTCACGCGGAATTTAGCATCTATCATCCCAAGTTAATAAACGTTACTTAGAAATCTAACATAAAAGCACACAATTAGACAATAAATTGCTAATCAGGCGACAATCATGCTAACAAGTGTGTATGTCACTCAGGGTATTTAAACAAAACAATCTAGATATATTCACACACAGGATCCCATTTTGTAATCGGATTAATTGCCAATTCCTGATTGAAGAGGCGCACATCTTCAGTTACATCTTTGCCAATCCAATTAGGGATTTCATAATCATCTTGATATTCTATTTCTGCAAGTTTGAGTCCTTCATTTGCTCCCTTGAATATATCAAGTTCCCAAATGCAACCATCCCTTGCTTGGATTTCCCAACGAATCTTTTCTACTGATGGATATTCAGATCTAGACAACCATTCCTCAACCCATGAAACATCTGAATCAGAGAGTTCCCACCCCAATTCGATACCTTCGTCCCCAATCTTTGGACCTTTGACCTCGAGTTTAGCCTTGAGGCGATTTTTAATTCGCACACGTATCGCTGAACGTGGTTTTCCAAGTGTTTCAGCGAGTAGTCCACTCGTCCTCCATCCTACTTGGTTTGGGTCTACTTCTTGGACACGTCTACCCATCAAAAATATCCCATCATCGATAGTAATGCTCTCTGTATCAAGGTACCATTGTTGCATATGTACACCTTCGTTTTCAGGAATACCCTGTTTCCATGGTAGTTCCCGAATGAGGTATTTCCGTTCTTTCTCAATCGGTATTTCACCAATCATAACCTTCTATTCTCCTTCGCCGATTTCAGTTTGAGGTTTTACTATATCTTATGTTTGAGATTCGGACCATTGATCATGTGTTTCGATAGCTTGTGTGATGTCAATCGAATAAATCCCAGCAATTCGACAGGCTTCGATATGACCTAGAATTGCTTTAATCAACTCATCCGTAGGTTCCCTGTCGAGGTGTTGTTCAATCCATTCTGCTATGGATTGACCCAAGTTGTGCCGCTCCATTGTATCCTTTAGCCGATTCATATCCTCATCTTTTGGAATTTCAATTCTCAACATTCCACCTCCGAGATTACCGGATAATGCTGGATTACTTCATCAGTCCACATGTTGAGAGGGTCGTCAATGCCATCTGGTAAGGATTCACCCATTTTTAGTTGGCACCTAGACCGCTTCCAATGGTCGTGACCGAGAACAATTGCTACTTCAATGAGTCCAGCGAAATTGCGTAGTGCAGCACGATCTGTGAAAGACCAGTAGGCTGCCCATGGGTGCGTATGAATCCACAATCTGAAGGGTAGTACTGCACCGATAGGCGCCGAGAGTCGTACCTCACCTGCTGAACCGAGATCAACGAACACAGTTCCTTCTGCATCCTGAATCCAACTAATTTCGACACCCAATGCATAACTTACATTCCATACTTCATCCCAACGCTCTTGAATGCCAAGAATGCGAAGCGAATTGATTACTTCATCATCCTGGTGTTTACCACTTCTGATTTTTTGACAGAGTTGGTTCGAATCAATTTTTGAATTCTCTAAAGTAGTCATTCTTCTTCCTCCTTAATCCAACCATTTAGCCGCCTTAATCGATGGAATACAGCATTAGGACTTCGCCCCAGTTTCCTTGAAATTTCATCTAAGTCTCTTCCACTATCTTCTAAACTATCCAGAAGTATTCGATCATCCTCGTCAGTCCATGGCTCAGTTGCTTGAGGAGCGGCTTTTTCTACAGGCTTAGTCGGTGTTCCAAAGATGTCAATACGACCCTTTGAGATGGAATCACATATCGAATCAGGAAATTCAGTTTTGTGTCCACATCGTCGGAGTATGGAACGCATAATTGCATCTGCAAGATGAACAGCTGCGTTGGCAAATCCGAATTGAATTGCTCCAGATTCGATGGCACCTTCAGGCTGACAACTTGCCGGAGCGTGTTCAGGTGTGAGCGCGCCGACCGTCCCAGGATTAGTACGGTCTGATAGGAGGAGTGTGAAATCCCCCATACATCGAGAGTCATACCATTCTTTATCTTCGAGAGAATGGACAATTCGACGAGGTTCCGGCCGATCAACAGCTACAATCACAATATGTGCATTCGATAGCATGTTTGGGTCACGGAGATTGATGCTGTGAGGAACTACTTGCACGGCAGAGTGAATACCTGCTAAAGTTTCGGTGAGCGCATCGACTTTAGTCATCCCGATTTGATCTGGGGTGAATCGTTGATGGATAAGATTCTCCTCCTCAACTTTGTCACCGTCGTAGAGGTGAAATTCGATTCCACCGAGATGTTCAGCTAAGACTCCATTCCGTAGAGCACTTACAAGGAGAATACAGGTGTTTGAACCAATGCCCCCAGCACCAATTATGCTGATATTCAGAGGCCGCTGTGCAGTAATCATTTGAGTATGAAATACACGACCCGTTATCAATGGATGAAGATGTAGTATCTATCCCTGACGCAAAAGATGCGGTATGGCTAGTGTCGATGATCCATGAAGAAATGGATATCTGGGGGCCTCTCAAGAAATCTACAGCGATTCGGAAATGGCGACGCCACCCCCGTATTCTCTTACATGACAAAAACGGCCTCTTTGGCCACGCAGTCCTTGATCGGCTTGGCCCTTCAATAGAGTTGAGGACGGTTGTGCTTGATTCAAGAGTTCGAGGACAAGGCCGTTCCCATGAATTAGTTGAACAAGCGGTTTCACGATGGTATCAAGACGCTCTTATTCACCGAGTCACTCCTCCTCTTGAACCAACTTCCAGGCGTCCTTTGATATCATGGACGCGTAGTGCTGCTCTTGCTGCAACATATCATCGTGCTGGATTTTCTTTAGTAAAACCTGAACGCCGATGGAGCCGTCTTTGGCTCTTTAAATCGTCACTTGCAACTCTTGCCATGAAATTGCAAATCTCTATCGTATTGAATCGAATATTACGAGGCACCTCCATGTTGTTTCACAATCCCACTAGACTTCTATTCCAAATTCGCAATTTGCGAGATTACCGTTTATTCATTTTAGATTCCAAGCCATCTCTTCAGTTACCATCTCGTGCGCATCCCATGTCAGAAATGACGGCAGTCACCGGTCAACAGTTGATTGAGATAGAAGATAGTCAATCACAGGCCTTTCTTGACTGGGACATCACTGAGGAGGGATGATGAGGTACCTCTGTCTTGCAACACTCAATGACTGCCGATCCATTCGAACCAATTGATGTCCGTATCGAGGTCACTTTTGGCCTCCTTCTCGTCCTCAACACCCTTCCATTTGGTGTTGGTTTTGCAGGGCCATGGGATAATCCAGGATTCACGCGTGGTATTGGAGGCCTAATTGGCTGCTATCTATTTTATCTAGCTTGGTTTGCAACTACTTT
>JAZADD010000049.1:0-8013 GCA_036124005.1 Thermoplasmatota archaeon | reverse complement strand
TTCCATCATCCGTCGCGAACTCGAATCAGGAAATCGCCGCCTCCACATAGTTGCTCCTCCGGGTTCTGGCAAGACAATTCTCGGCCTATATGTCTGGTCTGATATGGTTCGATTACCCACTCTTGTTTTATCCCCGAATTCTGCGATTCAAGCTCAATGGGCGGCACGTACCTCTCTGTTCGACCTTGATGGAAAAGACCACTTGATTTCAACAGACCCCAAGGTACCTGGGCTTCTGAATTCATTGACATATCAGTCATTGACCTTACCAATTCGGGGAAGCGAGGAACTCGATCAGGCTGCGGTGAATTTGTGGGCTGAGAGGTTAGTGTTTGGAGGTCAGGTTGCTAACCACGAAGTTGCTGCGATTTGGCAAAATGATCTCAAGGAGCGAAATCCGGACTACTTTAAGGACAGGATGTCGTTCTATAGAAAGATAGCAAGGGAGGGTATAGAGAAAGCTGACGATCCTTTGTGGTCATTGCACTCCAGTTCTAGAGAGAATATCGATCTTTTGAAGCGCACTGGAATCGGCCTTGTTATTCTCGATGAATGTCATCATCTTCTTCATCACTGGGGCACTACAGTTCGGAAGATATTGGCCGAATTAGGTGATCCAATAGTCCTTGGTTTGACAGCAACTCCTCCAAGTACGAATGACCCTAAAGTTGCTGAGAATTATCTCGATATTCTTGGGGAACTCGATTACCAAGTTCCAGTGCCTGCCCTAGTTCGTGACCGTAATCTTGCACCATACCAAGATCTTGTACACTTCGTCCGTCCGACGAGTAAGGAACTGAAGTATATCGCTCAAGTTGATGAGAAATTCGTCGAACTTCTTGAGATGCTACGTGCCCCAAGGGAAGGCGATACATCTGATCGAATTGTTCCCTTAGAGGAATGGATACATCTTGCCCTCTCTGACCCTGAATCAGTTGCAGGAGTCCAATTCAAAGAATGGCCAACAGGGAAAGGAAAGACGTCTGGTGAAGATTTTCTTAATCAGGCTCGATTACATCTTCTATCGATGAATAGGGTGCTCCCTGAAGGGGTGCCACATCCTCCATTTGAGATGCATAAGGTTGGAACTTCAGATCTTGATAGACACACTCCTCTGATAGATCGTTATGTTCGGTATGGGTTGCGGCGTTCTGTAAGTCCTTTAGATCATGAATTAGGTCAAGAGGCGATAGATCGTTTACGTCTCCTTGGTCGTCAAATTACTGAGACTGGGGTCCGTCCGGCTGCATCTCCTGTGGGTCGTGTGATGGGTTACAGTGAGGCTAAGACACAAGGTGTACTTGCTATTTTGAAGTCTGAGATGCAGGATCTAGGGAGTAATATCCGTGCTGTTATTGTTACAGATTTCGAAAAGACATCCTCGATGGCTCTAGTCGAGGGAGTTCTCGATGAGGAAGCGGGAGGAGCAGTTGCAGTGTTCCGTAATCTAGTAGAGGATGAATCAACGGATTTACTGAATCCTATACTGATGACTGGTAGCACTGTACTCGTTGATGATGATCTGGCTCCAGTATTCATTGAAATGGCTGAGAAGTGGGTTGAATCTAGGGGGCTCGACATCAAAATCTTCGAGGTTATGGAAGGCAAGTACCATGATATCCGTGGTTCGGGACCTGATTGGGTTCCGCGCAATTATATCGAGATGATTACGGAGATGTTTCAGCAAGGTATTACCAATTGTATCGTGGGCACACGTGGCTTACTCGGAGAGGGTTGGGATGCTTCAAGAATCAATGTCTTGATCGATTTGACTAACGTTACAACGGATATGAGTATCAATCAACTTCGAGGCCGTTCGATTCGATTGGATAAGCACTGGCCGGAGAAGGTTGCCAATAATTGGGACATCATCTGTATCGCCGAAGAGTTTGCAAAGGGTTTCGATGATTATGATCGGTTCAAGAAGAAGCATTCCAACCTTTACGGGGTATGCGATGATAGTGCAATAGAGAAGGGTGTGGGGCACGTCCATCCTGCTTTCAAGGAGATTCCTGAATTAGGTATCAGTGAGGGCATGAATATCTTCAACGATGACATGTTTGACCGCGCTAGAAATCGTCAAAAAGCTCGAGATGCGTGGAAGATAGGTACGCCTTTCGATGCTGAGCCTCGTAGTGCAATCGAACTGCTTCCTCCTCCAAGAGGTGGCAGAGAATTCCCTTTGACAGGGGATGTGGCTTGGACAGAGGCTACCTTAGTTCACGCAATCGGCACAGTTGTCCTAAAGTCACTTCAGAAGGTAGGTCATCTACCTGATTCCGCTGAAGTCGAAGGAGGAGACCGAGGAGGCGGATGGGTTAGGTTTCATCTAGAAAACTGTACCGAGGAGGAATCGGAAATCTTCTGCACAGCAATGAAAGAGGTACTTGGTCCGCTAGATCGTCCACGGTATGTAATTCCAAGATCAAGTCGATTCCTTGATTCGATTCTTATCCAAACTTTCCTTTCGAAATATTTCCCCTTCCTCTTTGATCCTAAAGAGGGTGTATCCGAGAGGATTGAGCAAGTAATGCTTCATGCAGTTCCAAAAATCATGTCTAGTCGGCGAGTATATGTGGAAATCTTCGAGATTTACTGGAATATGCATGTAAGTCCTGGGAAAGCCATGTATGGCCATAGTAAAGCAGCAAAGGAAGAGATATCTGTAGCAAAGGATGCAGGGCTTTCACCCGATTGGGGCGTCCAAGAGAAGAGCGTTTACCTCTAATTATGAACACTCAGGGCATACGACTGAGGTCCCTTTGTGGTCATAGCAGAAAGTGCGTCGACACTTGAAACAACGAAAATCGGTGTTGCTAACTGTCACGTTGCATCCTGGATGTTCACAATATGACATCCCAGATGAGAGCGGCTTAGGTTCAAATGAATCAGGAGAGTCTACTCCTAGGTTTTCTTCCATCGCGCTTGCGAATACTGCCATCATGTCTAGTTGGTCATTGTTTTCTTGTTCCTCATTTTGTACTGGGTTTTGCATCGTACCATCTGATAGTGGCGGCATCGGGGATGGTGCATCCAACTGCAAAGTTAGCCGAACATGTTCTGATTGAATGAATGATTCTGCCTGTGTAGGTGTGAAGTTGAACTTGTGTATCATACGTTCTTTGATCGCCTGTTCATCTTTCTGGAGTGAGTGTAGATTGAGGCGATTGATGACCGAATTGTAACCCCTTTCACGAGAATTCTTCCCAACAATCCCTATTTTTGGGGTTCGGATGTAGTTCTCATCGTGAAATCTGTTGATCTCAATTCCTGATCCAATGTTTTCAAATGCCTCATTAAAGGGGACTTTTGATGCCCTCTTCCCACTAATAATAATTACAATAATTATCATTATAGGAATAAAGATGGTGAAAATATCAACCCCATCCATCCCTTTCAGAAGTACAGAGTTGTAGGGGTTCATTGGGTCCACATAGACCGGAATTATATCCCCCTCGCTGAGTTCGCCGGATTGTCCATTATAGAGTGGACCTAGCCAAGCATAAGTTACTCTTTCACTCCAAATTTCTTCAGTGTCAGCTGGCCATTTTTCTTGGTCAGGAAGGTAGACATATTCGATATCTTGTCCAGTGGTACATCCCTCATCGTCACATGATTCCCACTCGTCTAGATAGGTAATCGTCCCTGTAATTTCGTCCCAATTTTCTGTACTAATCTGGGTTGTTATGGATACAGCGAAATTTAAGGCAAAAACCCCTCCAATTAGAAGTCCTGCTATGAAGAATATCCACGAAGCAGCAGGGCTAAAATCCCCTTCTTCCATTTTTTCCACTTCTTTAGATTGCGCCGGCGCGGCCCCCTCGCGCCGACGCGGCCGGTTTCACGGCCACCGCAATCGTAGATTGCTGCCGTCATTACCCGTAGGTTCCGGTGGGGGCATCTTGATTTCTCTAAGGGCGCAAGATGAATGTTTCACCGTATCTCTACTGCTCGAATCGGAAGATCTGGCGTTCCTGAGATGTCACCATCTGGTTCAATCTTGAACCCTAGCCGTTCTGCTAGGAGTAAGTGCCCATGTGACCATGGGTGCTTGCATCGTGTGCCCGCTTCTTTAGCGTGGATGCCTCGGCCTTCCAACGGTGTACCCCACCCCTCCGAATTATCGAATTTTGGCGAGAATCGAATCCAAGCATGGCCTTTGCTTGTGACACGTTGCCCGAAGCTAGTGGTTCCGATTCGCCTCGATAATTTCGAAAAGGCAGCGGTAGGAATTGCTCGTGGCACCATCAGAAGCGCTCCTGTATCGTCACTCCATATCGCGCAAGGGCCAATGTCTGCATCGTTCATCTTATCGATCATATTTCCGATACGCTCTACGAGTTTGTCTGGTTTCGCTTTAATCCAAAAGAGAAACACGTTCCTATCTTTGGTTCCAGGAACTTGGGAACTGACCTCTAGATGGATACTCGTATTTCCATCGTTATTGCTTTCATTTTCATTTTGTCTAAATATCCGCCTTATTCGCGGTAATCTAGGTATTGTGAAATTGAATCTTGGTAGCTTAGATGCCTTCGTGTGTCGGGGAATTGTGTGAATCCAATCTTTCAATGGACGGTATAACAGTGTTTCATCGATTCGCGTACATATCCATCCGGTTCCACCGTGAAGTGTGCTTGGTAAACGGATGATACGACGAGTGTCAGCTGTAACAAGTGGGTCGACAGGGTGCCCTGCGTCTATTACACGGTTGAGGAGAGCCTTTCTATCGGCACGAACTTCTTCCTCTCTGAGTTTTGGTTCAGGTATTGCGAATAGAGACCTATCTTCATCTCTATAGAATAAATGAAACCCCTTTCCTCCAGAGAAAGATACGTGGGAAAAGGTTCTCGAAGGTTCGTTTTCTTTCATCCATATCATCAGATTACACGTTGCTTTCCTTGCGGCCTCTAAGCGACGTTTAGAGAACGGCCTCATGTCGATATCGAATACTATCCAATGATCGAGAAGAATTGGATGAGGGCGAGATTTGTCTCTAATTCGTGGTAGGTCGGTAGGGTCGAGCCAAGCAGATGTAGATACATACATATCCATAGGGTAGCGTTTTCCACATGCTTTCAGATATGAACGGTGATCTTTGATACGCCGATTTGCTGTAGTCCAGCGCCCCGTCAATGTACGCCACCGATATTGGTGTCGTCCAGGTTTGTTCAACCAATCAAGGTCTGGTGGATTCTGTTCAGTGAACTCCTTGAGGTCCTCCCAGTCCCATTCTGGATGACCTCCCATAGTCACTCCTCCTCTATCTCCCAATTTGATTCATCGCCGGTGCGCTCAAATCATAAAACAGACACGCGTTGTTACATGGAACCTCTGGTCGTGGTGAATCATAAGACCTACGAGACGGCACAAGCCGATGCGTCAGTCGAACTTTCGACAGCGATTCGTGATGCTCAAAGAACAGGAGTACAGATGATTTCAGCAGTATCTGCTTTCGATCTCGGAGCAGTAGTTTCTGGGACACCTGGTCTTACTGTGTGGTGTCAACATCTCGATCCTGTCGGCTTTGGTTCTAACACCGGGCACCTCGCACCATCAACAGCCATTTCTAGGGGGGCAACTGGGTCTTTGCTGAATCATTCTGAATGCCGAGTGCCCTTCGAACACATCGAAAGTGTTCTTTCTATGGTGCCTGATGATTTCACGATATGTGTCTGTGCTGCAACTGTTGAAGAAGCGACCCGTATCGCATCTCTTGGCCCTGATTTTATCGCGATTGAGCCACCTGAACTCATCGGTGGGGATATCAGCGTCACGACAGCAGATCCTGCTATCGTTTCAGATACTGTTGCGGCAGTTTATGCAGTTAATCCTGAAGTTCGAGTCCTCTGTGGAGCCGGAGTGAAGACTGGTGATGATGTCGCAGCTGCAATTGAATTAGGAGCACATGGGGTTCTACTTGCGAGTGGAGTCACAAAGGCGAGTAATCCAACTGCTGTTCTTCAAGATTTGATTCAATCCTTGTGATATTTGGTTCCAATCAGGCGAATCGGCCTACGATTGGTCCGAGAATGGTGTAGATCAAAATCCAAAGTGCTAGGACTAGTATTGTTGCACCCCAAAGCCTTGGACGGGCACCTGTGCTTAATCTCCCAAGAAGGACCGAGAATCCACCTCCTATACTGGAAAGGCTTCTCAGTATCAGAACAATGAGGCCAGCAAGAAGGAGATGTAACAATAGCATACCGATACCAACACCCATTCCAACAATGCCAGTCCAGATTGGTGCTGCCACAGTTTGTGGGATGAGGAGGGGTTGGACCATCCAAGCAATCCAACCGAACCATGCTCCAATGTGTGCATCTTCGGTGAAGGTGTCTATGTCGCGCCAAGTGGTGTATGAATCGGGTAGTTTTCCGTGAATGAATGAGGATACTTTTCGAATTTCGAATACTTCTCCTGATTTGAGCATCTGGATGGCCATGCCAACCATCCAGATTGCCAGAACCATCTCGACAAAGGGCCACGGTCCTCCACGTAAGGTAGTGGCAATGAGTGCCACAGGTACAGCGATTATGGCGAACCCAATTCCTCCTGCTCCGATAGTGCCAAACAATCCAGCACCTGGAATCTGTGCGGTTTCTGGAGGTTCGATACGCTTTCGTGGTAGAGCAAAGAAGATGAGTGGAATGAAGGCGCCAGTAGCGAATAATAGCCCGAGTAAATCGAGTGGACTACGACCTCCGCCAGTAGCAGCGCTTTCGACTTCAGAGACAATACCATCTGCGTCGAGTACACCTGGATTCCAATGTGAGATGAAGCCAGCTTTGTCGATTATGAGTACTGCGTCAGATGCGCCTGATGGTAACATTGACGCGACCGCCGCCCTGGATTCGTCGATGAGAATCGGCCAAGAACTATTCACATTTCCTGCATGCTCATCAAGATCTACTGAACGTACCTCATCTCCTGTTGCAAGTTGTGCATATGCAACTCCTTCTGTCCTATCCATTGCATCAAGGAAGTCCTTCCGTTGCTGTTCTGCGTTGGGCGAATCAACCTCAAAGACTCCGAGAACGAGCGCCTCGTTACCCTCAAGTAGGTCGTTCAATCGGATTGAGTCGCCTCCGTGTGTAAGGAGATTGAACGCAGGAGCAGGTGCCTCATCGCGTGTTTCACCAATCTCAATACCTGGTAGGTGAGTTGCGGGTACAGCGAGAGCGATGGCCATAATCAGCATCGTGAGATAAGCCGGCCAAGGGAGTAGGCCTATGCGGAGAGAAGTGCCAAGCCAGCCGATTGTTGTGAGTGGGATTAGAATAAGGAGTAGTCCAGTACCTGCGAGAGGCTCAGAAGGCCCATCCACCATGGTTCGATGAACGATTACGACGTGACAGTCTTCGTTTGGATCGATGTCAGTCATTGTCATGCAAATGCTCACCATATGAATTCCCGGTTCTAGGGTGCCGTTGACTGACCAAACCCATACTGATTGGTTTCCTTCCCCAACTCGCGTGCTCTGCGGGTCCTCAAAGTGGCTAAGACGCTGTTCTTCCTGCCAATTTCCATGAACGGTTTCTGCCCAAGTGTTGTAGACACCTGCGACCTCAACTACTGTGAGATCGATACTTGAATCCCCCCAGACAGTTCCCGGAATGAACTCCACTCTGGCCGCACCATTTTGGTCAACTTTCAGATCTAGTTCAGGTACCAACATTTGGCCATTCAATTCGATTCGAGACGCGGTTTCGTATCTGTCAAAGTAGAGT
Source organism: Thermoplasmatota archaeon (assembly GCA_036124005.1). Classification (GTDB taxonomy): domain Archaea; phylum Thermoplasmatota; class Poseidoniia; order Poseidoniales; family Thalassarchaeaceae; genus MGIIb-N2. The sequence goes on along the minus strand of JAZADD010000049.1, from coordinate 286 downwards.
TGTCCATCAATCATACAGTTATGTTCGACATCTATCTCGAGTGTTATGACATCTCCTTGACTAAGTGTGAAGTTCACATTCCAAGCCGAGGTGATGAATTCCTCAGGTTGCGTCCAGTCAAACTCCATCGTGACTCTATTAGTTGTGTTTTGGAATACTTGTGCCCCGCCTGCGAGGACGCGGACTGTAAACTGGGTCTGTGCATCTGCAGGTGATCCCGGAACTGGGTTTGTGAGGCGACAAGTTGGTCCATCGAGACTTAATCCTGCAAACAGCCGAACAGTCA
>JAZADD010000048.1:0-19338 GCA_036124005.1 Thermoplasmatota archaeon | reverse complement strand
CTATGCCCATGGTATCATATTAGTGGAGTCGAATGTCCGTTCTGTGGAATGACACGAGGCTTCGTTGCAATCAGTCATTTCGATATCCAAGCCGCGATAGAATTCAATCTAGGTACTCCACTGATTTATGGCGCATTCATTGCAATCTTCAGTCGTTCTATATGGGCATGGAGAAATGGACAATTCGATGACCCTCCCGCCTTATCTGAAAAAATCACTAGACCTTGGGTTGCAGCTAGTATCGGAGTATTCGGATGGATGCTCTATATCCGTTGGATTCAGCCAATACTCTTCTAATTAGTCTCGCATGAGGACGCCATTTGCATCTACAGGGTATTGTGAAGTGAACAACATAATGCACTCAATAATAGCCCATATTGCTGGAATAAAGGCTAGAATCCCAATTGTAAGTACTGTAATCAAAAGTTGAGCAATCCCTCTACTTGTATGCCCAATGTAGAAATTATGGACACCAAGCCAACCAACGAATATCCCAAGGAGAAGATATGCCATTTTTGACTTCTGCATCATATGGCTCTGCATGACCATAGGATTAGGACTGGCAATCTGCCCCATTGTAGTGTCATATTGACTCTGTACATTTGGATACTGTTGATGCTGTACATTCGGATTTTGCGGTTGAGTGAATGTCTGCTGCTGAGGAGCACTACCGGGCTGCATAAACGAGTCACGATGTCAATAGGTATAGAATCCCTCGCCGGATTTACGACCTAGTTTACCTTGTTCAACCATCTCAATTAAGAGCGGAGCAGGGGCGTACTTATCATCGCCAAATCCCTCATGGAGAACATGCATGATATGAAGCACAGTGTCGTTACCGATGAGATCTGAGAGAGCAAGGGGGCCGATTGGATGATTCATTCCGAGTTTCATAATACCATCAATCGCGTCAGGTTTAGCCACGCCCTCTTGTAGAGTAAGGATGGCTTCGTTAATCATCGGACACAGAATTCGGTTTGAGACAAAACCTGGACTATCGTTACACATCAACGGTATCTTACCCATCTTTTCCGCAGCAGAGAGAACTGCTTCAGTAACTTCATTCGAAGTATCGCTACCATTGATGACCTCGACTAGTTTCATCACAGGAACGGGATTCATGAAATGCATACCAATCACCTTTTCAGGCCGTGATGTCTTCTCTGCAATCGCATCTATGCTGATGCTGCTTGTGTTTGTTGCAAGAATTGCAGATGGCTTACAAATGCCGTCGAGATCTTGGAATGCACTGAACTTAATCTCTGGAATCTCTGGTATCGCCTCTACGACAAGATCCGCGTCTGCGCATGCACTACGTTCTGTAGCTGTATCAATTCGTGCTAGAGCTAAATCTGCTTCTTCCTGAGTAATTTTCTCCTTAGCGACAAGACGGCCAAGAGATTTCTGAATCGTTGCGATACCACGATCGACATACTCCTGTTCAATATCGACCATCACCACATTATAGCCTGCAATTGCTGCCACTTGAGCAATGCCATTTCCCATCTGTCCTGCACCAAGCACCGCGATTGTCGTAATCGTCATGGGATGAGACCTATCAACTCGGGACTTCAATCCTCGGTTGGAGATGATGCTGAATCAATCTCACCATCGAATGCTTGGTCCACCCATTCAGGATCCAATTGTTCCACACTTGATCGATTCCTGCCAAGCACGACTGTTGTTCCGATGATAGAAATAAGCAGAATTCCAACCAGAATCATATTGGATAATGTTCCAACTGTAAGCATACCTTCTGAAGTGGTTGCTTCCCTACCCTGAATCTCTGTATCGATACTATGTGACCTCTCATTTCCGGCTTCATCTACAAGGACGAGAACCATGCTCCAACTGCCTTCTACTGGCGCGGATATTGAAAACTCTCTACTCCCATCCCATACCCCTACTCCGGTGAATGTTTCTTCTAGAACGCCTTCATGCACAAAATCAACTTTCCAATAATCAACATCTGCATCAACAAGTGCTGCCACTCCCACAAGATAGCAGATTGTATCCGGAGTTTTACCGACAAATCGAACAGGTTCTCGTGGTTCACACTCGTCCATTTCCCATCCTAGAAGGGCTTCAGGCGCAGTGAGATCCAGTTCAATCATGCGATCTAATCGAGCAATATTACCCGAGGGATCAACTGAACGGATGACTAATGGATACAAGCCATCGAAGTTATTCAAAGTCAATTCAATGGAATAACGGCCGAATTCATCACACTCTCCTGTTTGTTCAGTATCAGATGCATCAACCCGCACTAGAAGACCTGCCTCACATCTCCCAGTCAAGAGTACAACAGGGTTGTTCACAAGAAGCGTGTCTCCAAGAATATCCGATGTTAACTCAGGGGGTGTGGTATCGAGAATAACTTCAAGATCGAAACGAACAATGCTATCCACAGCTTCCACATATACAACGAAATGATTTGGGCCTTCAACCAACGTAACACTTGTTGATTCAATGATACCTTTTCCAGGATGAGGTATATCCATCCAATCTGTCATTGATTCCAGATGTTTCCAAGTTGCGTTCTGCCCCCATCCACGTAACACATCAAAGGTGACTGGAGAAGAAGGAACCGTGGTACCATTCCAATCTGCAATGACTTGCGGCTCGAACTCTGCAGGATCAAGGAATACTGTACGACACGAACGGGCAAGGTTAGGGTGTTCCGTAACAACCGTTCTATCGTATGCAGAGATACAGAATGTATGGTTACCAGTTCGTTCGAATAAGACCGATTCAGACAACGAAGAACCCACAGATTGGATTACAAGCCCACCATTCATTGTCAACCGATAATCCGCCCATTCTCCGAAGGATGCGCTGATAACCATATCAGTTCGATCCCATACTGATTCGAAACCGACCCATGTAATGGTCGGTGACAATCTATCAACATCTATGAACGACTCCTCATAACCTCGATGACCTGCGAAATCAGTGACATCTACTCGAATCCCATAAATTCCATCAATCTCATCGGTAAAATCCAATCGTATTACCGCATTACTCCGATGGGATGATTGAATCGATATTGGATCAGGTAACCAAGCAGATCCATTGGTAATTGGCCACGATTGTGATATCGAAGGATTACAGATTTCATTCAAATCCGAACCATTTGGATGAGTGATTGTTAAACAGACAGTAGCTGAATCGTTTGGTATTTCGATTACAACATCAACAATGCTGGCATTAACACCGACCTGCATCTGAGATGGATCCACAAGTTGGATGCCATTCGGTTCAATCGACATCACACCTAGAATCGATATTGCATCACGTGCCTCCCCTTCAGAGCCAGGTGGATGTGGGTCATACACAATCTGATGCTTCAATCGATTCCAATTCCCGGCAGGGTCGATTACTGCAATCTCAAAACGATTCTGTTGCATCCAATCAAGGCCTGTTTGCGTCATAGTCCAATTCGAAGGGAAAAGATCCAATGCCAGAGGGACTTCACCATTTTCATCAGGATAATGCAAGGTGCCATTTACCCAAACTATTGCTCCTGGTTCAGTTAAAATTACTACATCATCCACTGCCGAATTGTTCGTAATTGCTCGCCAATTCCTCAATGCGAGTAAAGGTGCTGTAACATCATACTCGACATGTAATGATGCTTGATCCAAGCGATTGGTGACATCAAGTAATTCGATTTCATATGCATACCACCCCTCATTTTCAGGTACTGTGCCATTGATCCATACAGACCTGTAGGTCTCATTAAGCAAGATTGAACGCGACACATTGGATTCGTTTTCTGTCCCATTTATCATCGTAAAAAATTGGACACTACGATCAACAACAGTTCCATTATCGTATTCACATTCCACCGTATAGAACCATATTCCATTGCCCCAAGAGAGTTGATTTTCACCCCCTTGATTCGAGAAAGTGAAATTCCAATCCAAACCTGTAAGGTTGAATCCAGAGTCAATATCGAGGAGATTCAGTGAAAGTGGGATAGTCGAATTCGTCCGCGTCCCATTGGCTGGTGTCGGAACAAAGAATTCTACACTAGGAGGTGATTGAATCAGGTCGTAAGTATACACGAGACGAATTTCTGAACCTGCTGCCAATTCTAGATCAATATACCCTGTCCAATGACCTGAGCTCGAAGGTCGTATGAGAGTAAGATTCAGTTCCCATGCTGCTACGGGAGTTTCACCTGCAATTTCCATGGAACCATTCGGCCAATTCGATGTGATCTGAGATTCATTCATCTCACTAATATTCGATACTTGTAGACCAGTGTTCCACGTTTCAGGAATCATATCGATGTCAAGACTGAATGTGCCACTACCGTTACCAACATCAAAACCGTGTACTGCAACGAACCAAAGTCCATTGCCGGGATTATCTATAGACACTGATTCATCGGAATTCCAATTACCAGAGGAACCCTTCTCCTCGTTACCGAAGTCCATCACACCATTTCCATTGACATCTTTCCCAATGTATAGGTCAAGATCTGGTATTGTTGTCGAAGATGTGCTGATGGTTATCTCCGAGACATCTTGAATCGAAAAGGAGTAGATGTAGGAAGCCGACGTCTTATCCCCAGGATCATCCTGACCTACCGTTTGTCCGCTGAGATGTTGTGGCTGACTCCAACCAACACCTGTTGCATCAACGATTTCCACATCCATCGTCGAACCGATTCGAATTGTCTCTGATCTGTTACTGTTTCTCCAGTCATCTACTTCGACTCCTAAACCACCGTCCATTGGTGCGAGCATTCCGACATCAATCGACAACGGATTGTCGTTAGTACCAACACCATGAGTAGCAGAATGAAGAAGAATCTGCTTCACTCCCGGGCTGGAAGATGCAGTGAGGAACTCATGAGATTCGTCTGTACTCGTCTCATGGCCGTAAATACCACTTCCACGATGCATTCCCCTCGAATTAGATTCAATCTGTAGATTATGAGGGCCGTAGTCAATGGGGTTTGTATGACTGTAGGGGTGGTCGACCTCTGACATCCAGAATACATCGATATCAGTGAATTCGTTGTCCGGCCAATCGACATCAATTAGGGCAGTCCCATTTGTTGTATATCCTGCTGGCCAATCAATACTGAATGCCTTCCAATCCCCCGATTCCGCACGCCACCCCCATCGCTGTGCTCCTTGAATCCATGTCTCTTCGAATAAACTCTGATTGGACATGTTCCCATCAAGAGGTCGAGGATCAACACTGAAGCTCCCCTGATAAGCAACATTAGTGATGATAGGCCACAACCAAGAAGTTACATTCTCAGAGTCTGAAACCGCATTATAGTCCATTCTAATACCATGCTGGCGAACACCAGGATCAGCATCATAGGGAACAGATATTGTTACGTTGGTAGTCAGAGTAGTATTTGCGGGCACAGTGACATTATTCGAAACAGAAACCCAACCATCTGAAGTTGGACCAAATGCTGTCCAATCAATCTCAATAGGTAGAGGATCTATCTGATTAGTTCGAATATTTTCTCGCCACACAGCTAGGAGTAAACCATCATCGGACTCCGTTAATGGAAGACCCATTCTGACTTCGACCTGACCTGATGCATAGACATGCTCAGTTAACATAGCAAACTCATTCGAGTTCTCTGTCCATTCGGATGAATCAACAAATCGATCCCCATCGATATCATTGTGAAATACACCATCTCCATCACGATCTGTCCATCTCCAAAGACGGAGATATATCCGGTTCTCTGACTCATAATTCTTGTTCCCATCAAAACCGGCACCATCCATTGCTGCTCTAGCCCGGACTAATGTTGTACCATTTGGCAAGGATATGTTTGAGTCATTAGCAATATGGAGTGGAATCAAGATATCTGGCGTACCTGCTTGATAGCCATCCCAAGTCGCATTAGGCCCAGTATTGGTGCTATTCCAACGCATGACCTCATGATGTAGAGGGGCAATGACCTCAGGTTCAAGATTAATCTCAATTGGAGTCAAGCCAGAGTTTGTTAACTCAAGCTGAACACTTTGATTGTTCCCAGGGATAATCATGTTCAGATTCGCATCACGATGTGCTCCATCCATCTCCCCAGTCATCCAAGCAGCAGGTCTGAATGACATAGAACCATTCACACCGAGAACTGCATCCACAGCCCGTGATACATTGACCCAACCAGCCCCCTGAACAAAGGGGTCGTACCCCCTATCGTCTGCGGTGGACATCATGATGTCACGAACTTGCTGAGAGTTAGGTGGTGAACCATGAACTTCTATCCATGATTCATAGATTAGAGCTGTAAGACCAGCTGCAATAGGCGTTGCAAGTGAAGTACCTCCCCACGTGGTTGTTGCAGAATTTGCATTTGTGACCTCGTTCAGTGTTCGATCACCTGTCGCAGACCAGCCAACAGCAACCACGTCAGGATCAAGACGACTCACAGAGTTAGGGCCTCGATTGGACCAAGATGCAGATTGACCCCATGTGCCTCCATTTGATTCACCTATCCTCGAACTGAATGCACTAACAGATATTACTCCATGTGCCCCTCCGGGTGCTGCTGTAGTTCCATAACCGTGCCCTCCATTGCCAGTAGCAACGAGATACGTCGTATTCGGACTATGTACGCGGGTTAACCAATCGAGATAGAGGCTGTTGGCGTCTGCTCCATCATCATGAGTTCCAGAGTAACCAAACGAAAATGAACCAATGTGTGGTTGCTCCTCGGTACTCGCATTACCATCGTAACCCTCGGCAATGAAACGGTAAGAATCAAACCACGACCCGTAGGAATACAGATTGGCAACAGCAGTTGTCTTTGACCCTGGTGCCATTCCAAGTACTGAACCACTGTTAGCAACCCCTTGTGCATTGATAGCAGATGCACAGAGTGTGCCGTGATTTCCACCTCCTTCGTTCACGTCATTAATCATGAAAAGCACAAGATCGCCACTATCTGCTATACGATTCTGGTATCCGTTGCGAGCAGCATATACATCCCCATACGGAACACCATTAACACCATCAGAAATCCACCAAATCATACCTGCGGATCGGTCCCAAAGCCCATCTCCATTTAGATCAAGACCTGCAGTCTCAGAACCACGGCGCATTGGAACCTCATCTGAAAACGACGAATCACGATCGAGATCAACATACACTGTATCGTAAACACCAGATGTGACTTCATCGACTACGATGACACGAACATCACCTCCTGCTCTAGAAATGAGTTTTGAATCAGGATGGTATCCTATGTGGTAAGTACCTGAGATTGATTGAGGAATTCCTGCAATGGAGAGAGATGTATTGTCTAGTATGGAATCATTGTCTGAATCGGCGTCATTTTCACTTGTATCTGCCCACCAAGATCCATCACTATCGGGATACGCTTCACCATCTCGAAGCCATTCAAGAATGCTGACTGGATCATGCATCAAGGGCCATCCATGGTAGGGAGAAGTTGCGTTATTGTACCTTGCCTGTGTACCATTTAGGTCTGGATGTGCAAAATCTACTCCACTATCTGCAACTGCAACAATAATTCCTGTACCATTTCTACCATCATCCCAAACATCCGTTGCTCCATGAATTTCTCCAGATTTCACACTTGCTGGCTCCGGTGTCATACTATATCCTGCAGGCCTAGGAACATCGAGATCTGGAATTACAGCACGAACACCTGGGACGCCTGGAAGTTTTGCAATCTGTGCTCCACTGATTGTCATCAATCGATGCTCAAGTATGCCCTGAGTGGGCGGAGCAGGGACGAGAATTTGATCTTCATTCTCAATCTGTTTAGGCAGTATATTATTCGCAATTTGCCATTCATGGAGAGTAGTGAGACGATCTGTGAGGACAATTACCGACACAAGTACATCTCCGGAACGAGGTAATTCCGGATCGATAATTGCTGAACCAGGTGACCAAGAAGGAAGGAGGTTATCTATTTGGAGAGAAGTTGTGAATACTTCTTCGAAAGATTCCAAGTTCTCAGGAGTGAAATCCTCAACCATCGATGTCCAAGGTGTAATGGCCATGAGAAAAATGAGTACCGTCGCGGTGTACCATTTCCCCATGTCTTTACCTCTGCATCTCAGCCTTTCACCCTGTCGTCCACCCGTTACACCCGTCAAGTCCAAAACCATCGGACACTCGGATTACCCACATAGCCCTGTGGTGTAGTGGTCCATCATACCAGGTTTTGGACCTGGTGACCCTGGTTCGAATCCGGGCAGGGCTACTCCGAATTTCTATCCAACAAATCAGGGTAACCATATTCGACAACAAGGCGATTAGCGGTCTTTCTGAAGTTTCGAAGATCGTTCTCAGTACGTGATTGATAGACATAGGATTGGAAAGCCATGTCAAGTTTGTCACATAGTTTGAGGAAGCGTGCTTCAGGGGTCTCTCCGGCTTCGTACTCACGGTAAAGTTCGAGCATATATTCTCCTCGAGGGAATCCTTGCGATAGGCTGAGCATAGCTTCAGTCTCAGCCCGTACTTTCTCTTCGGGGGAAATCCCATCGTGAGGGGTAATATCCCCAACACGGACTTCTGCCACATCGTGACAAACAGCCATCTCTATCAATTTTAGACGATCGAGTTCAGGAGGGCAAATTTGCATTGCCAGAAAGGCTACACCCCATGAATGAGCTGCAACAGACTCTACATCTGTAAGGCCAGAACGCTTCCATCCTGCACGATCGACTTCCTTGAGTCCGAGAACCTCCAGGAAGGGTTCTCTATCCATCAACGATTCACCGCATCTGGGTCTTTCGCAAGGTCTCGTGTGATATTCTTGTGATGACTCTCAAGTGTTCCACCGCCAATCTCTAACAATTTCGAATCACGCCAGAGACGTTCGACCACGTATTCGGCGACATAGCCGTACCCTCCTAGAACCTGAATCGCTCGGTCGGCAATTTCCTTCGCCTTCGTCGTAGCGTAAAGTTTCACGCCATCACTATCAAGGCGCTGACCACCTTCATTGAGATCCAACAAGCGAGCAGTGTCGTAGATATAGGCGCGCATAGCACGATACTCTGCATACGATTCACCAATGTGACGTTGCATCTGTCCAAAAGAACGGATTTGCTTTCCGAAAGCCTCCCTATCACTCGCATATCGATTCATAATATCCAAAGAACGCCGAGCAATTCCTAGAGACATTGCAGCGAGAGTAAGACGCTCAATCTCAAGATTCTTCATCATGTGATGAATTGAGGAACCAGGAGAACCAACAAGTGACTCCGGACCAACCTTGCAATCCGCAAAGACCAGTTCAGCAGTATTGGAAGCACGCATACCTGTCTTATCGTAGATTTTCTGACCTACCGTATATCCAGGAGCCCCTTTCTCAATAATGAAGGTAGATAGCTCCGGACGCCCTCTCTCATCCAATCCTGTTCGGGCATAGACCCAAACCACATCTGCAGGAGTCCTATCATCATCGATTGAACCGTTTGTAATCCACATTTTGTTACCATTGATGATCCAATTACCATCCTCGTCTTGATCTGCTGTGGTCTCCATACCGAGCACGTCAGTCCCATAATTTGGTTCAGACATTGCCATAGCACCGACCCATTCTCCAGAGCAAACCTTTGGGAGAATCCTTGCTTTCTGTTCCTCAGAACCATTCTGTGCAAGATTATTCACAAAGAGCATAGAATGGGCAAGATAAGCAAGACCAAAACCTGGGTCAGAGGCTGCAATCTCCTCATGGGCAATAACTGCGGCAGTGGCATCGAGGCCGGCTCCTCCATACTCTTCGGGAACTGTGATTCCCAGAAGTCCATATTCACCTAGCATTCGAAATAGTTCCAAATTGAAACGTTCATGCTTATCATGTTCATGAGCCTGAGGCTCGACCTCAGATTCGACAAAATCACGAATCATCTCTCGGAGCATAGCATGCTCTTCTGTAGGATTAGCAAGATCAAAAGTGTCCCAATTACTCATGTCCCTCAATTACCCACATAGAATTCAGACCTATGAAGAGTACTACCGTCACTCTTGTTCATGTTGTGAAAGAATTTGAGCCTCAGTAATCTGCGCCATAATTTTAAATTCGTCATACTGAATGACACCGTCCTTATTTAGATCAATCTTTTCAAATAGTTCATCCTGAGAATCCTCGGGCAATTTAGAAACCTCTTCAGATTGAGAGAACTCCTCCCTTGAGATTACATCGTCATTATTCTGATCCATTTCAACGAAGGACTCCGAAATCTCTCTCTCGTTGATTGGTGCCTCCCCCGTAGTACTGAAAACTGACATCAAATTGATTCCACTCGAACCGTATTTATCTGCGAGATTTTCTTTGTCAACATGATTCGCCTTAAACCACGACTCAAGATATGCCCTTCTTTCCTCTCTAATACCATAAGATCGTGCTTGAAGATCCAGCATCTTTTGCTCGTTCTCAGTGATAGAACCATCCTTCATTGCGAGAGCATACATCTCAAGATAACCAAGCTCTTCGTTAGTATGAGACTCCGGCATAATCGTAGAAGAAATACTACTGAGGGCGGAAACAATTGGCTTGCGCAATATAATCAAAGGTAGACCGATAATCACGCCTCCAATCCAGCCTTGGTCAAACAAGGATTCCATGACCTCTGTTGCAATCAGAAACAGGACAGCGCCCAAACCAGCGAAGGTCGCTGTGATGAAGGTCTTCCTCAATCTCTCATCAATTCCAAACATATCATTCTTGATTACTGCGTAGGTGAATACTAATCCCTCAAACAATGCAGCAAGTACAACAGCAGTCGGCATTAGCGGTGCTAGATAAATCAACAATCGAGGAATGTCAGTATCTGGATTGAAGGGACTAGTGTTAATCGTTGGCGCTGAACCAATAAGCCCAATCATCGTGAATAAAATAAGAGTGGTTGTAATCTGAAGAACGGTCTTACCGATGAATCCCAATCGAACTGCTTGTACCTCACCAATCATTGAGGGGTCACCTTCAACCTTAATCCTCTTCTGAGAATTGCTAATTGAGACCATAGCAACGATTGCGCCAATCAATGGAATGAACAGAAGAACTCTTGTCAAGGGACCCAGAGCAACATTCGAGAAAGTCAGAGGATAAATGGATTCAAAATCTGATGTACAAACGACATCGAACGGAAGTGGATTCCCAGAAGCGGTAGTACCGTAGCCAGAACCTACTTCTGTACAATATACCCAAGCTATGTCTCCAATCGCTACACTAGTACCTCCCAACAAACTGCTCACACCAAGAATCAATGAGAAAGAGAAAATTGGTAGAATGTATAGTCCATGAAGACGAAAGAAACCAGATACTCTCTTCGCCCATTCTTTCTCGATGTAGAACGTTGCAGCCACCATGTAGAGTATGAAGAGTTGGAATGACATTGTGTAGTATACCACACGAGCTGGTTCCATAACCTGTAGGAACTCTTCCGGCCAAGCATAGACCCAGAATAACATAGAGGTGGAACACCGAAGGGCTTCGGTAAAAATCATCAATGCCATGAATCGATTCTTGGCACGTTTTGGATCTGCTCTAATAACAAGATAGGCCAGGAATATGAGAAATATAGCAGACAGAATACTGAACACAGCAAGTATGTTCCAGTAACCCAAAAAGGCTCCATTCAAATCCAGATTAGTAATGACACGCCAGTAATAGGATACAGGACCACCTACATCTGACATGGACTAAAACTTACGGATTAGTATTCAATTTCTTTCCCGAATTAGGTTGAATATTTTCTCCGGTTTGTACAGTCCACAATCGAGAGTAAAGGCCCCCTAAATTCACCAAATCATCATGATTGCCTTCCTCTACTATTGCCCCCTCATCCATGACGATTATTCGATCAGCACGACGCACTGTGGAAAGTCTGTGAGCAATAATGAGAGTCGTCCTACCTCTACTGATACGATGTATGGAGCGCTGAAGAGCAGCCTCAGTTTCGTTGTCAACGGCTGAAGTTGCTTCATCGAGAATTAGGAATGGAGCATCCTTCAGGATAGCTCGTGCTATGGCAACTCGCTGACGTTGGCCTCCGGATAGGCGATGTCCTCCTTCACCAACGAGTGTATCCCATCGACTAGGTAATGCCTCAATGAAATCTTCAGCTTCCGCAATCTTCGCTGCGGCCTCGACCTCTGCATCTGTAGCATTCGGTCGACCATAGCGAATATTTTCGAGAATCGTTGTCGGAAATAGTGTGACATGTTGCGATACTAAGGCGATATTACCACGGAGACTCTCCAAGGACAAATCTCTAATGTCCATATCCGCCCAGCGGATTTGTCCTTCAGAAGGCTCATTGAAACGAAGAAGAAGACGGACTAGAGAGGTCTTTCCACTTCCAGTTGGTCCTACCACGCCAAGGGTCGAACCTGCTTCAATCTCAAGGTTGAAGCCATCGAAAAGTTGCGTACGTCCAGGATATCCAAATGTAAGTGATTCAATCTGTAGAGAAGAAGAGGCCGCTTCATCGACTGATATAGATTCCAATCCATCCTCAACAGAAATTGGCGTCTCAAGAAGATCGAGAATACGTGTAGTCGAAGCCATTGCACGCTGATAGAGATCGAAGGTCTCGCCCAAACGAGTTAGAGGCCAAAGAAGACGTTGCGTCATAAACACAAGAACTGAGTATGCACCGACTGCGAGTTTATCTTCAAGTGTAATCCAACCCCCAAGTAACAGAGTTGCAGTAAATCCAACAAGGATTGCCATCCGAATCAGTGGAACGAAAGCCGCAGACAATCGAATCGCCTTTCGGTTTGCTTCCTTGTATTCCTCTGAGATATTCTTGATTCGTGAAGATTCATGATCTTCTGCGGTAAAAGACTGGATTGTGGTCATGCCTGACAAATCATTCTCTAGAAGTGCGTTAATCCGTCCCGCTGCGGCTCTAACCTCAGCATACCGTGGTTCAAGACTACGCTGATAGCGAAATGAACCCCATATGATAATTGGAATTGGTAGAACTGCGAATAGCGCAACTTGCCACGATATGGCAATGAACACTGCACCTACTATCAGAACAGTCGTAGATACTTGGAGCAGATCGTTTGCGCCCTTGTCTAAAAAGCGCTCTAACTGATTGATATCATCATTCATTACAGCCATCAAATCGCCTTTCTGACGTTCATCGAACCACCCCATACCCTGTTTCAAAACATGGTCAAAGGTCTTCTGTCGAAACTCATGCTGGACTGTCTGAGCAAGATTACGCCACAGGATTCCATACAGGTATTCAAACACCGATTCCAAGCCCCATATCACAAACGTGGCAATAGATAGCGCAATCAACTGATGCCAAGGGTCTACAAGTCCCCAACCAGCGAGAAGAGAATCTTCCCTTTCTACAACAACATCCACGGCAACTCCGATTAGAAGTGGAGGAGCAAGATCCCAAATTTTGTTCAGAATTGAACATAATGAGGCAAGGCGAACAGTGGTAGAATGTGAACGGACGGACTTCAAGAGACGCAAAAATGGACTGGCCCGACCTCCCGTCATGGACCGATGAAGAGACCCTCCTACAAAATCGAACGGTTTACTTCGTTGACCAATCTCGAAGAATTTCGTCACGATGCTCATCAAGTGAGGGAATCAAACCGTTAGCAGATGCAGGGGTCGCTGACATGAAACGAAGTGCATTTGCAACAGACGAAGAGCCATCTGAAAGTTCCCAAATCGCTCCACGAGCTTTAGCTTGATCATCAGCGAATGCTTTCCCTATCGAATGGATAGGGGCACAAGGAACACCACGTTCCTTCAACTGACTTAGCCAATCTTCGATAGGGCTCTGAAGAAATACTTCGGCCAGTGAAGAAATAATCTCACTACGATGTTCTAGACGGCCGGCATTTGTGTCATAGGGTGGCTCGCATAAGTCAATTCGGCCAATCATCTCGCATACTAACTGGTGTTGAGCGTCATTACCAGTTGCCAGAATGAACCAACCATTTGATCCTTCAAACGCCTGATAAGGTACGATGTTTGGATGGGCATGCCCCATACGACAAGGTGAATCCCCAGTTGCCAACCAATTCTGTGCCTGATTTACCATCGACATCAAAGCTACATCAAAGAGACTCAAATCGATCCATTGACCATCTCCTGTACGTTCTCGATGATACAATGCTGTAAGAATACCTGATACAGCTGTCCAACCGGTTAGAACATCAATCCAAGCGACACCGACCTTCACTGGTGGCCCGTTCTCAATGCCTGTAATCGACATCAAGCCGCTCATACCTTGTAGGGCGACGTCGTATCCGGCTTCCTTCGCTCTCGGCCCGGATTGTCCAAATCCAGTAATTGAACAAACAATGAGGCCAGGATAATCCTTCATCAATTCCTCAGGGTCAAATCCCATCCTAGCCAATGTACCCACACGGAAATTCTCAACAAGAACGTCTGCTTGAGAAAGAAGAGATTTCATCGTTCCAACGTCTTCAGTGTTCTTCAAATCAAGGACAATACTACGTTTACCTCGATTGCAGGATGCAAAATAAGCTGAAGTCGAGGAACCTCTAAGATCAACAAATGGAGGGCCCCAATTCCGAGTATCGTCTCCCCATGCTGGTTCAACTTTGACAACGTCTGCTCCAAGATCACTTAGTACCTGTGTCGCAAACGGTCCGGCCAAAATCCGACTTAAATCAAGAACTCGTAGACCACTTAACGCCTGAATCATGAGTTGAGATTCAACAACACGGTTCTTTGCTAATTGGTCTTTCAACCACTAACCCATATCCGCGAACTCTCCCATGGCAAACCAAGGAGAATCCCAATTTCAGTAAGCACGACATAATTCAGAAACAGGTACAATGTAATCGATGTTGTTAGTATGAGTAATGTGGTGTTAACCACTTTTCGACGATTTCTTACAGCATCATCTAAGGTACATATTCCTCGGTTTCGGAAATAAATCACAATACCTCCAATGAGTAAAAGGAAGGAGATTGAGAGAAGTGTAGGACGGAACCAGCCCCAGCCATCTAGACCCCAATACAATGTATCCGACAAAGAGGCAGCGGCTGATACTGATGCAAGTCCAAAAAGAACGAGAACAACACTAGGAAGGCAACACATGGTCGCAAGTAGAGCCGGGAGACCTATGACCGTGAAGAGGGACTTACGGCCCCCCTCAACATCATCGTCCATATCCCGATTCTAACACACGCTGATTTGAACCCCTGCCTGAGTCCTTCAAGGAAGTCCGGGATTTCTGTTCACGGAAATCCACAAACCGAGAAATTGCAAACAACGGAAGAGTCGTAATCAGAAGAGCAGGTTCTATCGGGCTAAGCATGAGTGAGGAAAGTGCACTGAACCAAGTGATAACAAGCGTGATTCGAGCAAATAATGGCACCTTCCTTGAACCTCGACCAAGAATATACCATGACCATCCGCGTGCCCATAGACCGCACAATAACATCCAAGAAACACGTGGAAGAAAATTACGGATTCGGATTCCTGATACCTCATTAGAATACACAGAACGAACAGGAACCTCAGCAACAGAAATGGAATTCTGGGCCATCCTCAATGACCACCAATTGGGATAGCCATAACCGGTCCAATCCCTAATTCCGGGTATCTCATCGATGAGCGAAAGATGCGTCGCTGTGTATCCACACTGTGGATCACCCCACCTCCAACCAGTCGCCAGTGAAGTAAGTACAGAGAGTATGCGACTTGCCCAACGACGGACAATTGGCATATTCTTTAATCCAGATGGGTGACGAAATCTATTCCCTTTGACGTGATCATAATGCTCCAAAGCAGCAATCAATGTTGGTAAATCTCTGGGGTCCATCTGCCCATCTCCAGCCATCACAATAAATGCCCAATCCTCTGGATTTCTGATTAGTGATTGTAACTCATCAATACCCCTCAAAATCGCCGCACCAACACCATGACCACCTCCATCAACAAGGGCAATATGTTCACATCCACCTCTTCGCCGATCCAAGACATCTGTTGCAATCGATGCGGTAGCATCTAGAGAACCGTCATCGACCACTATGATTGCCTGAACCTCATCTGGAATCGAGAGAATACTCGCTTCAATGTGATTCTCCTCATCTCTCGCTGGCATGATTACAGCGAGATTCATGCATCGGCATCTGGACGTGCATGATGGCTCTTGTGCTGAATGAAAGAATTAGGTAAATGGTCCCATTTTCTTCCGAACGATTCATTTTGTTCATGCAACAGAAAGAATCTGTGGACATCTGTTACATCGTTAGGAATGAGGCCCTGAGGATTGGTTCAGCTGTGACTCGAGCACTGGAATTCACAGATTCAGTATTTGTGATACAGCTTGAGGATGATGAGAAAGAACGACACATCGCTGAGAAACTTGGCGCAACCGTCTACAAACATGAGGGATGGACCACCGCACCTGACATTGCTAAGACCTTGGAAAACATCCTTCTCGACACACAATCAATCATCATCTCATTAGACAATGATTGGCGGCTTTCTGAACTGCCCGCCTTGTATACGAGTGCAAGAACTGCTCCAGATGTGCTTCTAGCTGTGAAGAGACAGGCTGATTCTCAAGATTCTGATTCGAGTTCAAAAATCCTAGAGGCGGATGCATATGCGTATTCAGAAGTCACCATACAACATTCAATCTGTTCTAAGGAAGGGCTCGCACAGATTGCTCGTCAAGACAGGAACAATACCCCTGGAGATCTAACACAGGATTTACGAGTCCTTGTTGTAGAAGTGACTCCAAAACGACAAGCAACTTCACAGCAGTCACTTACTACTATCAGTGGATTCTCCCGACTACTCTACTGGATGCTTGAATCTAAACATCCATTAATTCTGTTTGGAATCCCCGGTGCACTCTTCTTCTGGGTCGGTTTCCAAATGGCTGACTCACTTGTCGACATAGGAGGGCCACACGACACAGTCGGTGTCGGAGTGGCACTAGCTGCCTTTGTTACAACCTTCATCGGTGTTTTCGCAATTACAGCAAGTATGATTCTCTTCGTACTATCAAAACAAGTAGAAAGAATCCAAGCGGAGTTTTCGGTAACTCTCGAATCTTAATCCATTAAGGTGTAACTCGACGCGAAGTTCGTGGGAAGGGGATAACCTCGCGAATATGTGAGGCGCCTGCGAGCCAACTTACTACACGATCTACGCCCAAACCAAATCCAGCATGGGGGACGCCTCCGTATGATCGGACATCGATGTAGAATTGATAGGGGTCTCGAGGAGTACCCTCTTCGTCGATTCGCTCTAGAATTTCCTGTTCTGACCAAGTACGTTCTCCGCCACCAATAATCTCACCATAGCCTTCAGGCGCGAGAAGATCATGGCATAGGACATAATTTCCATCATCAGGATCAACACGATGGTAAAACGGCTTAGCAATCTTAGGATAATGTGTCAAGAAGTGCGGCACATCAAAATCCTGGGTAAGCACCTTCTCCTTTGTGTAATCGAGATCTTCGCCCCATTCAACTTCGACTTTCAACTCTTGAAGACGTTCAATTGCCTCATCATAGCGCATTCGAGGGTATGGATTATCTGCATACCTCGCAATCGCATCTAAATCTCGTTCAAGAGATACAAGTTCCTGCTCACGTTCATCCAACATTGTTTGAGCAATATGTCGAACAACACCTTCGCCATGCCCCATAATCTCGTCATTGTTGGCCCAAGCCATCTCCATCTCAGCATGCCAAAACTCTGTCAAATGACGGCGAGTTCGTGAAACTTCAGCCCTAAAAGAGGGGGCAATCGTGTATAATCGCTCTAATGCAGGCATTGCGGCTTCAGCATAGAGTTGCCATGACTGTGTCAGGTATGCGGTCTTGTCGAAATAAGGCACTTCAAAGAGAGTAGAGCCTCCTTCAACAGCTCCTGCGACGAAATTCGGTGCCTGATACTCAATGAAATCGCGACTTCGAAAGTATTCATGTATAGCACCGAAAGCAGTGCTTCGAAGTTTTAGCATAGTCGTAGCACGAGTCGTTCGAAGATACAGATGACGATTATCGAGGCAATTCTGGGATCCTCCATACATTAGTTCCCCATCCTCATCTGTGTGAAGCATATCTGTTTCACCAATTGGGAAAGGGCGCTGTGAATCGACTGATCCCACAATCTCCACACTAGCAACCAAGATTTCGTGTCCATGCTGACGCTCAGTAGGAACGACTTCTCCGCGAATAATCATGCTTGACTCGATTAAAGCGGAACTGAACGCCTCAAATGCTTCATCTCCAATAATATCTCTTTTAGCGACACATTGGACATTGCCAGTCGAGTCACGTAGCCGCAAAAAATGAATCTTATTTTTCCCAGCTGATCGATATACCCAGCCTTTCAGTTCAACGGTCTCACCGTCATGAGCACCTGAGAGAACATCCCCAACCCAATGTGACTTCATGCGATGACCACCCCTTCGTATGGATACCGCCATTTGAAGCAATCCACGATTAGAAGATGCATGTGTGATGAGTTTCAACTAATGTCCAATGTGTTAAGAAGGGAAATTATCCATAGATTGCCTATGAAAGGCCCCCTAGTAGCGGCTTTACTTAGTGTCCTAATGCTTACTGCTGGACTCGGCTATCTAGCAATCGCTAAACCGCGCGTTGAATTTGAATTGATACAGGAACGAGGCATGGGTGCGACTGAATCTACTAATGATATTCTGATTGGGATCCATGTAGAAACTACAGATATGGTCGGAGGCATTTCAGCCATAGAATTGTTACTTGACCAATTTACATTCACATTAAACGGTCCAAATGGATCTAACGATTGTACTTACAACATCGAAAATAGTGAATGTCGAATTGTGCCAGAATATTGTGTAGAACCTAATGATTTCTCGCCAAATTCATTAGAACTCAACAAAGGTGATTGTTTTCCAGGCATTGTTCCCTCAATCACGCAGGGTCCATTTGTAATCTTAGAAGCAGGATACAATATTTGTGAAATGACATGCACAATACAATTGGATATTGATTTCAACGGTTTAGTAAATTCAAACACAGAGTCAATTCAAACTAGTATCTCAATTCTCGATACGGACAAAGATAGTTGTTCAGATTTTATAGATGATTTTCCATTAGATTCCTTAGAATGTGTAGATTCAGATTTTGATGGCGTTGGCGATAACACTGATATTTTCCCGAATGATTCTAATGAAACCATGGACTCAGACAATGATGGTGTTGGAGATAATGCAGATTGGTGGGATGAAGGAGATGGAATGATGCGGATTTACATTTCAAGAATATACGCATTTGATAGAAACTTCAACGAGATTTACGATGAATATTCGGACCCTTTTGCTAATGGCATCTATCCTGATTGGACAGTAA